>CAYZLN010000284.1:0-2542 GCA_964479295.1 uncultured Gemmatimonadota bacterium | reverse complement strand
GCCGCCGCGGACGCCGGACACGACGTGGAGTTCGACTTCGAGCCGGGCCGGACCGACGCCACCCCCGAGCAGACCGACGACGAGTCGTTCGAGTGGCTCAACACCCCCGTGGACGGCTTCCGCAACTACCTCGGCGACGGGGAGCACCGCCCCCCCGAGGAGCTGCTGGTCGACAAGGCGGCGCTCCTGACGCTCACGGCCCCCGAGATGACGGTGCTCGTCGGCGGCATGCGCGCCCTGGACGCCAACCACGACGGTTCCGACCTCGGCGTCCTCACCGACCGTCCCGGGACGCTGACCAACGATTTCTTCGTGAACCTCCTCGACATGGGCACGGAGTGGGAGGCGGCCTCGGACTCCGGAGAGGTCTTCGAGGGGCGCGACCGGGAGACGGGCGAGCTCGAGTGGAGGGCGAGCCGCGTGGACCTGGTCTTCGGCCACGTCGCCGAGCTCCGGGCCGTCGCGGAGGCCTACGCCTGCGACGGCGCCGATGAGAAGTTCGTCCGGGACTTCGCCGACGCGTGGGAGAAGGTCATGAAGCTCGATCGCTTCGACCTCGAGTGAGAGCGGCGTAGGCCGGACACACCGCCCGCGGCGACGAGGCCGCCCACGCGATCCCCCGGCGCCGGACGCCGGGGCCGGCGCCACGCCCCCGGAGGGGCCGTCCGCCCCGCCGGGGGTTCGGTGCGTGGGTCCTGCCGGCCATCGGCTCCCGGGGCTGGTGTGCGGCCCGCGCGGGCCGCATCGTGGGGAACGGGGGTTCGCCAGGGTCCGGCCGGCATGCCGGAGGACGTGCCCCCGACGCGCAGTCGATGCGAGCGTCGATTCCGGGGGTGATGATGGCCGACGCGGACACAGGAGGCGCCTCCGCAGCGGGTGGAGACGGAGGCGGCGCCGGGCCGGAGACCCCCGGCCCCGCCAGGGGCGGGGCACGCCTCGCGGTCCTGCTCGTCCTCGCGGCCGCGGCCGTCTACCTGCTGGTCGAGCTGCTGGCCCCCTTCCTCCCCGCCCTCGTCACCAGCGCCGTCCTGGCCGTGCTCGTCTACCCCGCTTACGCCCGCCTCGAGAGCTGGATCACGGCGCGAGGGACCTGGCTCGGCCACCGCAACGTCGCCGCCTTCGCCGGGACCGTGGCCGTCTTCTTCCTGGTCCTCATCCCCCTCGTCGGGGTGTCGCTGGTGCTGGTCCAGGAGGTGGCCCGGAGCGCCGAATGGGCGGTCCGGGAGGCGGGCCGGATGCTCGGGCCCGAGGGCCTCCTCCGCGGCTGGGCGCGGGCGGCCGGCGAGTTCCTCGGGGTCGACGGGATCGAGCTACGGCAGTCGATGACCGACCAGCTCCAGGGCGGCGTGAGCACCCTGACGGCCCGCACGCTCGGCTTCCTCTCGGGCCTCGGCGGGTGGCTGCTCCAGGCCGGTGTGGCGCTCTTCAGCCTCTTCTACCTGCTCCGGGACGCCGACGGGATCGTCCGGGCGGTGCGCTGGCTGGTGCCGTTGGAGGAGGAGGAGACGGGTCGCCTCTTCGATCGGTCCCGCGACGTCATCTACGCCACCGTCTACGGCAACATCGTCGTGGCGGCCGTGCAGGGGCTTCTCGGGGGGCTGGCCTTCTGGGCCGCGGGCCTGCCGGCGGCGGTGCTGTGGGGAACGGTGATGGGCGTCCTGTCGCTCCTGCCCGTGGTGGCGGCCCCCCTCGTGTGGGTCCCCGCCGGGGGTTACCTCCTCGCCGGCGGCCGGACCCTCGAGGGCGTGCTGGTGCTCGCCTTCGGCGCCCTGGTGATCGGCACCGTCGACAACTACCTCCGGGCGATCATCGTCAGCGAGCGGGCCCAGCTCCACCCGCTGGCCGTCTTCCTGAGCGTGCTGGGCGGGATCTTCCTCTTCGGCGCCGCCGGGCTCTTCCTGGGCCCGGTCCTCTTCGTCGTGGGCCTCTCGCTCCTCGAGATGGCGCGGCTCGCCCTCGACGCCGACGCGCCGGGCGCCCTCACCTCCGCTGGCCCTCCCGGCCTGCTGACGGAGGACCCGGGCGGCGACGGCTCCGGGTCGGGCCCGTGAGCGCGGGTCGGGGCCGGCGCGGCCGGCACGGCCCCGTCGCGGCGGGCGGGGATGCGGGGGGGCGGCCGTGACCCCGCACGGTCCGTCGGGCCGGGCCGTCCTGGTCGGCGCCACCGGCTACACGGGCCGCCTCGTCGCCCGCGAGCTGGCCTCTTCCGACCTGCCGTTCGTGCTGGCCGCGCGGCGCCCCGACGCCCTGGACGAGGTTGCCCGGGCGGTCGACGGCGCGCCCACGCGGACGGTGGACGTCACGGAGCCCGGCACCCTGGCGCCGGCGCTCGAGCCGGGCGACGTCGTGCTCAACACCGTGGGCCCGTTCGTCGAGCTGGGCGAGCCGGTGGTCGCGGCCGCCGTGGAGGCCGGGGCCCACTACCTGGACACCACCGGTGAGCAGACCTTCATGAAGCGGGTCGCCGACCGCTGGCACGCCCCGGCGCGGCAGGCCGGGGTCGCGGTGGTGAACGGCATGGCCTTCGAGTACGCCCTGGGCG
>CAYZLN010000283.1:0-2594 GCA_964479295.1 uncultured Gemmatimonadota bacterium | reverse complement strand
GTACAGCCGCCGCCTCGCGGAGAACCGGTACGTCTGCCCCGAGTGCGACCACCACTTCCGGATCCCCGCCGCCGAACACCTCCGTCACCTGACGGACGACGGGCTGGAGGAGGAGTTCGACGTGGAGCTCCGCTCCGCCGACCCGCTGGACTTCGAGGACTCCAAGCCCTACCCGCAGAGGATCCGGCAGGCGGAGGAGGACGTGGGCCCCGGCGACGCCATCCGTACGGGTCGGGGCCGGATCGACGGGCGGCCGACCCACGTGGGAGCCATGGACTTCCGGTTCATCGGCGGGTCGATGGGGTCCGTGGTGGGGGAGAAGATGCGCCGACTGACCACCCGCGCCCTGGAGGCCGGGCAGCCGCTGGTCGTGGTCTCGGCCTCCGGCGGCGCCCGCATGCAGGAGGGCATCCTGTCCCTGATGCAGATGGCCAAGACGGCGGCGGCCCTGGAGCAGCTGGACGAGGCAGGGCTCCCCTTCGTCTCGGTCCTCACCCACCCGACCACCGGCGGGGTCACCGCCAGCTACGCCATGCTCGGCGACGTCGTCCTCGCCGAGCCGGAGGCCCTCATCGGCTTCGCCGGTCCCCGCGTCATCAAGCAGACCATCGGGCAGGACCTGCCGGAGGGGTTCCAGCGCTCCGAGTTCCTGCTGGAGCACGGCATGATCGACCGCATCGTGCGCCGGCCGGAGATGAAGGAGACCGTCTCCCTCCTTCTGCACCACATGTCCTGAGCGCCCCGGGGCCCCCCGCGCCGTCCGCCGCCGGCACCCGGCTCCCGGCCCCTCGTTCGAGCCCGCGTCCCGACCCACCCGCCCCCAGCCGCGTCCCGTGCCCGACGCCTCGACCTCCACCGTCCCCGGCCAGCCTCCGGACGGGGCCGTGGCCCGGTTGCTCCGGGACCGTCCCACCACGGGGATCGAATGGGGGCTGGACCGCACCCGCGAGGTGCTGGCCGCCCTGGGCGACCCGCAGGAGAGCTACGGCGTCTACCACGTGGGCGGCACCAACGGGAAGGGGTCGGCGTGCCTGGTCGGGTCGTCCCTGCTGGCCGCTGCCGGCGTCCGCGCCGGGGCGTACCTCTCGCCCCACACGCTGCGCTTCGCCGATCGGGTCAGGGTGCCGCCCGGGCGCCGGCCAGCCGATCCGGAGCTCCTCGAAGCCTGTGCCCGTCGGGTCTCGTCGCCCGCGGACCGTGTCGGGGCCTCCCGGTTCGAGGCGATCACCGCCGTCGGGCTGCTGGCCCTGGCCGAGGCCGGGACGGAGGCGGCCTTCGTCGAGGTCGGGCTCGGGGGACGCCTGGACGCCACGAACGTCGTCGACGCTCGCGGGGCCGCCGTCGTCACCGTGGGGCTGGACCACGCCTCCCTCCAGCGCGACACGCTGGCCGAGGTGGCGCGGGAGAAGGCCGGGATCTGGAAGACCGGTCGGCCCGCCGTCGTCGGCCGGACCCCGCCCGAGGCGGCCGCGGTGCTCGGGGAGCGCGCCCGCGAGGTCGGCGCGCCCTTCCTCCGTCTCGGACGGGACGCGAGGGTCGAGGAGGTCGAATCCGCGCTGCTGCCGACTGCGGGGACCCGCTTCCGCTACGTGTCCCGAGGTCGCCCGGACGGCCTCGACCTCCGGCTTCCGGCGGCGGGACGGCACCAGGCGGAGAACGCCGCCGTGGCGCTGCTGCTGCTCGAGGCGGCGGGTCCGCGCCTCTCCGCCGCCGAGGCAGAGCGGGGCGTGGCCTCCGCCCGCCCGGACCCGGGCCGACTGCAGGCCCTCCGGCGCGACGACGGGATCTGGGTCCTGGACGTGGCGCACAACGTGGAGGCCCTGCGGGCCGTGCTCGCCGTCCTGGAGACGGACGGCGCGCCGCGGCCCCGGGCCGCGGTCGTCTCCGTGCTCCGGGACAAGCCGTGGGTCCGGATGCTGCAGCTCCTGGCCGACGCCCTGGAGGCCGTCGTGTGCACGGTGCCCCCGTCGGCCGACCCGGAGCGGCGGTGGGAGCTCGCGTCGGTGACGGAGGCCGCACCCGCGGGGGTCGTGGCGGAGCCCTCCTGGGAGGGGGCCCTCCGGCGGGGCCGCGAACTCGCGCGCGACGGCACGGTACTAGTGACGGGCACCACGGCCGTGGTGGCCGACGCGCTGCGTTGGCTTGACCCCGACGACCCCGACACACCCAGGACGGAGGAGTGAGGACCCGATGAAGTATCCCCCCCAGCTGGTCGATCCCATGCGCGAGGAGTTGACGCGCCTCGGCGTCGAGGAGCTTCGCACCCCCGAGGAGGTGGACGACGTCCTGGCCGAGGAGGAGGGGAGCGTCATGGTCGTCGTGAACTCGGTCTGCGGCTGCGCCGCCCAGAACGCCCGCCCCGCCGTCGAACGGGCTCTCGAGCACGACGTGACGCCCGACCGCTCCGTCACCGTCTTCGCCGGCCAGGACGCGGAGGCCACCGAGCGTGCGCGCGGGTACTTCACCGGCTACCGGCCCACCTCCCCGCAGATCGCGATCCTCAAGGGGGGCGCCCTGAAGCACATGATCCAGCGGCACGAGATCGAGGGGCGCTCTGCCGAGGCGATCGCCGACGACCTGACGGCCGCCTTCGA
>CAYZLN010000282.1:0-2595 GCA_964479295.1 uncultured Gemmatimonadota bacterium | reverse complement strand
AGGGGCCGTCTCCGACAACTTGGGGCCGGCGGCGCCGTGGCGAAACGCGCCCCCGTCCGGCAGCGGCCCGAAGGCCCCGGCCGGTCAGAGGCTCTCCAGGGCCTCGTCGATCGGGGTGTCGCCGGAGAGAATCTCGAAGGTGCGCCCGTGGGTGGACTCCCGGTCGAGGCACTCCACCAGTACCGGCGCCACGTCGTCGCGGGGGATCCGGCCCCTCCGGCCGAGGCTGACGGCCGCCTCGATCCGTCCCGTCCCGTCGTCGTCGGTGAGACGGCCGGGCCGGACCACGGTGTGGACGAGGCCGCTGTCGTGCAGGTGGACGTCCGCCACGCCCTTGCAGCGGTAGTAGGCGTTCATTCCGCCGCCCTCGGCCGTGGGGTCGGCGCCCATCGAGCTCAGCATGACGAAGCGGTCGGCCCCCGCCTCCTCGGCGGCGTCGACGAGCCGGATGGCGCCGTCGCGGTCGACGGCCCGGGTCTTGTCGAGGCCCGTCTCGGCCCCCGAGCCCGCGGCGAAGACCACGGCGTCGCAGCCCTCGACCGCGTGATCGACGGGTTCCTCCAGGTCGGCCAGCACGGTCTCGACCCCCACGTCCTCGAACGTCGGCGCCTGGTCCTCGTCCCGGATCATGGCCAGGGGCTCGTGGGGACCCTCCCGAAGGAGGCGGACGACGCGCCTGCCCGTGTTCCCGTTGGCTCCGGCGATCAGGACCCGCACGCAGGCCTCCTCTCGTTCGTCCACGGCGTTCTCCGCGACCGGACGGTTGCCGGTCGGCCACGCCGTGCCAGTTCCGTTCCGCCTCCGTAGCCGGCCGCCGGGGCACGACGAACCCCCGCCGCCGGCCGGGCCGACGACGGGGGTGGAGAGGGCGAGGGCCCCGGGCCGCGCCTCAGCGGCCGGTGCCGGTGCTGTCGGCGGGCGCATCGTCCGGCGGGGTCCCGTCGCCCGTCTCCGGCTCGTCGCCCGACGATCCCGGCGGCTTCGGTCCGGTCTCCTCGTCGCCGTCCCCGTCGCCGCTCTCCGGCGGCTCGTCGCCCGACGCGTCCGGATCGTCGACGTCGCCGACGGACGGGGCCTGGTCCCCGGCCGGGTCGCCGGAGCCGTCGGTCGGGGCGGGGCGCCGCGCGAGGCGGTCGACCTCCCAGCCGTCGACGCGGTCGGCGAACCGCCGGGCGAGGACGTCGAGCTCGACCGGCTCCACCGTCCCGTCGGGGACGACGCCCTCCAGCCGCGTCAGGCTGGCCTCGGCCTTCCCGTGGCCCGTGTCCGCGGCTCCCCTGTACTGAGCGCGGGCCGCGGCCAGGTGGCCGGTCCGCTCCAGGGCGGCCCCCAGGTTGTTCCGGAAGACGCCCACGTCGGGCCGGATCTCCACGGCGCGGGCGAGCGGGCCCAGCGCGTCCTCGAAGCGTCCCTGCCGCAGCAGGAGAAGGCCCAGGTTGTTGGCCGACCAGGCGTCGGCGCCGTCGACGGCCAGGGCCTGGCGGTAGCGGCGGACGGCGGTCTCCGTCTCGCCCGTCTCGAGCGCCGCGTTCCCGGCGACGCGGAGGGCGTCGGCCGAGCCCGGGGCCGTATCGACCGCCTTCCGGACGTGCCCGCGGGCCTCCTCCGGGCGGTCGAGCTCGAGCAGCACCCGGCTCAGGTTCACCAGGCTCTTGACGTGGTCGGGGTCGCGCTCGAGGGCGGCCTCGAGGCCCCGCACGGCTTCCTCCGGCTCGCCGGCCTTCCAGGCCGAGAGGCCGAGCATGTAGTGGCCCCACGGGTTGTCGGGGTGGTCCCGCGTGTAGGCCTCGAAGTGCCGGACGGCCTCCGTGTACTCCCCCTGGTGGTAGAGCGACTCCGCCCCGGGGTAGGTCGGGTCGCGGGGCAGGGGCTGTTCCGGGCCGTCCGCGTCGTCCGCCCCCGGCTCACCGTCCGTCCGGCTCCCCTCCGGAGCAGCGGCCGTCAGCTCCCGGTAGTCCGGGGTCGGAGGCGGGGTCGCCCGGCGCTCCGTGCGGTCCGCGGAGGTGCGGTCGGCGCTCTCCGTGGAGCCCCACGTCGACTCCGTGTCGTCGCAGCCGAACAGCGCCGCGGCGATCAGGAGCAGGGCGGCCAGGGTGCCGACCCGCCGGACGGCGGCGGCGAGCCGGCCGTCGTCCGCCGTGGGGAGGTCGGGGGCGGTGCCCCGGGCGTCGCGATGGGATCGATCGATGAAGCGGTACATGTCGTCCTCCTCGTGGTGGGCGCCCGTCAGCGGGCGCGGTTCGCCGGGTTCGGACTCGCCCGGAGAGGAGGCGCAAGGTCACAGCCGGGTTACGGGCCGGAGAGATCGATTCATGTAATCTAAGTCATGACATTCGTTTGCATCGTACACCTCATGTTGATTCTGGGTCGTGGAGCGGGAGCGTGTGTCCGCCGTCACACGTCGCGGGGCCCGGGTTTCGTGTAGAGGCGCACACGTCCCGGGCGGGGCCGGCGCGGACGGCACGGTCGCTGCAACGAGATGAGGGGTGGAGGAAGCCACCCGAGCGCTCCCTCCGGCCCCGGCCGCCTCGCGCGCCGGTGCCGGCAGGGGAGGCGTTTCATTCCGATCCCGAGAGGAACCATGAGTGATTCCGA
>CAYZLN010000281.1:0-2598 GCA_964479295.1 uncultured Gemmatimonadota bacterium | reverse complement strand
GACGACGAGCACGCGCTGCTGCGCATCGCCGCCGAGGAGCTCGGACGACGCCGGGACGGCCGGCGCCGGGGCCCGGCGCGAGATCCCGTGGGCCGGCCCCGTGACGGGGAGAGCGGAGGGACCGGTCGGAAGCGGATGTTCATGGCGGGACGGGTGGGGCCGGAGGCGTCGCGGGTCCACTACGGCGAATCCGCCACCCCTCCGGTGCGGGGCCCCTGGGAGCTGGCGCTGGTGGTCCGGCCCCGCTGACGGCCGCCGGCGGGGACGGCTCAGCCCCCGCCCGCCGCCTCGCGCAGGCGCTCGACGGTCTCCCACCCCTCGCCCCGCTCCATCGCCACCCGGGCGCGATCCACGCCCTCCCGCAGTCCGTCGGCGCGGCCGCCGACCCAGAGGGCCGCGCCGGCGTTGAGCGCCACCGCGGCCCGGGCCGCCTCCGGCCCGCCGCCCCGGAGGAGGCGACGGGCCAGCTCCGCGTTCTCCTCCGGCCGCCCGCCGGCCAGCTCCGACGCGTCCAGGTCGCTCCACCCGAAGTCCTCGGGACGCACCACGGCCTCGCGCGTCCCGCCCTCCTCCACGGCCACCGCCCGGGTGGCGTCCAGGGGGCTCAGCTCGTCGAGCCCCGGGGCTCCGTGGACCACCAGGGCGCGCTCGTGGCCGAGCTCCAGCAGCGCGTCGGCCACCAGCCCCATGAGGTCCGGGTCGGCCACCCCGACCACCTGACGGTCGACGCGGGCCGGGTTCGTCAGCGGGCCCAGGATGTTGAAGATGGTGGCGAAGGCCAGCTCGCTCCGGACGGAGGCCACGTGCCTCATCGCGGGATGATAGGTCGGGGCGAACATGAAGGCGAAGCCCGTCTCCTCGAAGACGGGGGCGAGCTCCTCGGGCTCCATCTCGATGGCCACGCCCAGCTCCTCCAGCACGTCGGCGCTGCCACACTTCGAGCTGTAGGAGCGATTGCCGTGCTTGGCCACCGGCTGCCCGGCGCCCGCCGCCACCAGCGCCGAGACCGTGGAAATGTTGAAGGTGGTGAGGCTCCCGCCTCCGGTGCCGCAGGTGTCCACCGGACGCTCGGCCTCCGCCTCCAGCGGGACCATGGCGCCCCGCAACGCCCGGACGCCTCCCGCCACCTCCGCCCCCGTCTCGCCGCGCGTCCGGAGCGCCACCAGCAGGCCCGCGATCTCGGCCTCGGAGGCAACGCCGCGCATCACCTCCCCCAGGGCCGCCTCCGCCTCGCCGGCGGTGAGGCTGTCGCCGTCGGTGAGCTTTCGGATGTAGGTCTGCAGGGCCATCGTCCACCCGCCCGGATGAATCGGGTCCGCATGTCGGAGCCGTCGACGCGGCCGGGTCGACGGCCTCGCGCCCCCGGCCCGGCGCCACGTCCCTGCCTACCGGGATGTGACCGGCATGATCCGGCGGGAGCGCCCTCGTCCGGAGGAGCGTTGACGCGCTCGATCGCGGCGGACTAGCTTCCCGGCGTGCCCCGACGCGGATCGATCTCGACGGTCCCGTCCGCTCCGCCCGCAGCCCGGCCCCGAACGCGCTCCCATGCGGTACCGCGCCACCCTCCAGTACGACGGCGCCGCCTTCCACGGCTGGCAGGTGCAGCCGGACGTCCGCACCGTCCAGGGCGAGGTGGAGCGTGCGGTCTCGCGGCTCGACGACCGGTCCGTGCGCGTAGAATCCGCGGGGCGGACCGACCGGGGCGTCCACGCCGTGGGCCAGGAGGTCGCCTTCGAGGCGGAACGGGACTGGGGCGAGGGCGAGCTGAGCCGCGCCCTGAACGCGGTCCTTCCGCCCGAGATCTGCGTGGACGCCCTCGGGCCGACGGACGGGGACTTCCACCCCCGCTTCGACGCCGAGCGTCGGCGCTACGAGTACTTCCTCCGCCCGGGGGCCGACCCCGGCTCGCCGCTCCGTCGCCACCGGGTCTGGACCTTCGCCGACGACCTCGACCCGGAGCTCCTGGCCGACGCCGCGGCGCCCGTCGTCGGCGAACAGTCCTTCGAGGCCTTCGCCAAGGCGGGCCAGCCCGAGCGCGGGACGCGATGCGACGTGAGACGCGCCGAGTGGGAGACGACCGTGCTGGGTGACCTCCGGCTGCGTGTCGTAGCGGACCGCTTCCTCCATCACATGGTGCGGTACCTCGTCTCGACCATGGTCGAGGAGGCGGCCGGCCGCCGGGAGCGGGGCGAGCTGGAGAGGATGCTGGCCGGCGACGAGGCGCCCCGCCCCCCCTCGCCCGCTCCGGCCCGTGGCCTGTACCTGACGGGCGTCCGGTACCCGGACGGGTGGAACCGACCGACCGGCGTGCCGGGCCTGGTCGCCGAGGGCCCGTGAGCGCGCAGAGCGCCGGCGTCTGCGGCCGATCTCTTTCGCTACCACGCCGGGCGGGGACAGATTCTGGCCCGCGCCATCGACCACCGTGCACACCGAGCGAGCGAGCGTCCGTGTCCGAACCTACTGACGGCAGCGAGGGGAGGAGCCCCCGCGGCTACCCGCACCCTCTCGTCGACCGCTACGCCTCGGCGAAGATGGCCGCGGTGTTCTCGCCGCGCCGCAAGGCGGAGACCTGGCGGGACCTGTGGATCGCCCTGGCCG
>CAYZLN010000280.1:0-2630 GCA_964479295.1 uncultured Gemmatimonadota bacterium | reverse complement strand
AGCGGGCCGGCTACATCACCGGCACCTCGATCCCGGTGGACGGCGGCTGGACCCGGTCGCTGCTCTGAGCGGGCGGGGTCGCGGCGGGGCCCTCTCCGCCGTCAGAACCAGACGCCGAAGCTGACGTCCCCCGAGACGCCGCGGGCGGAGCCGAAGAGCCCGCCGGCCGACGTGGCCGACAGCCGCGCGAAGAAGCGGCGGCCCTCCCAGCCCGTACCCAGGCGGTAGGCGGTCTCCGCATGGCCGCCCAGCCGCAGACCGGCCCGCAGCGGGAGCCGCCGGACCGGGCGCCAGGTGGAGAGCAGCTCGACGGACGGGGGCGGCCGGGCGAAGTCGCCGCCGAAGGGCACGCCCAGGCGCGCGTCGAGCTGCACGTCGTCGAGGGCCCGGCTGCTCGCCGTGAGGTGGAGGTCCGCGGGAGGGGAGACCGACGCGGAGAGGGTGTCGCGGACCCGGAAGGAGAGGTCCTCGACGGCGTCCACCACCTCGTCGAGGCGGGTCGTGGCCACGTCCACCTCCTCCCGGCGCTGGAGCACGCCGTCCATCCCGACCCGGCCCAGCCCGGTGACGGAGGCCTCGAGGGCGAACGACCGGTCCGGCCACTCCGCCCGGACCAGGCCGTCGAAGAGCAGCCCGCCGCCCCGCGGCTCGAGCGACGGCGTCTCCGCCGTCGCCACCGCCACCCGGGCCCGCACGCTGTCGGGCCCCACGCGGATCCGGCCGCCGTCGTCGAGGAGCGACCGCGAGCGGGCGTAGTACAGGGGACGCAGCCACCGCAGCCCCCCGCCGAAGGCGAGCTGCGGGCCGTCGCGGCCCAGCACGCGGCCCGCCCGCCACGCCGCGTGGGCCCCGAACTCCGCGGCCAGCAGCACGTCGCCGCGCGTCCGGCCCAGGCCGAACTCGGTCCGGTCGGCGTTTCCGTCCCGGAGCAGGGCCACCGCGTCGTCGTCGAGCCGCAGCGACGCCCAGCTCGAGGCCCCCGCCCCGAGGCCGAGGACGAGGCTGTCCCCCACCGGGACGGCGACCCGCACCGACCCCCGCCCGTCGCCCGCCCCCTCCAGGCCCTCCCCCCAGGGGACGAGGCCGATCCCGTCGAGGGCGTCGGTGACGCGGAACCGGTCGCGGTCGGCGAGGAAGACGATCGCCCCCACGTCGTCGAGCTCGAGGGCGGTGTTCGCCGCCCCGGCCCGACCGGTCACCGCGACGGAGGGGCGGGAGGTCAGCAGCCGGGCGAACGGGTCGTCGCCCGTGAGGGGGCTGCGCCGGTACCGGTCGGCGTCCCCGTCCTGGGCCGCTGCCGGCCCCGTGGCGACGAGGGCGGCCGTGAGGGCGACGACGAGAGCGGCCCCGCTCGCCGCCGGCCCCGCCGGCGGCCCGGCCCACGGCGTCCCCGGGAGGCCCGCCCCCGCCGTCCCGTCCGGGTCCGCCCGCCGCCGGGCCCCTTCCCCGCCGCGGCCGCTCATCCGTCGTCCCCCGCCCGCAGCTCCACGGAAGCGCGTGCGTCCACGTCCAGGCGCTGGTCGACCCGTAGCGCCCCGCGGCCGCCGGACCCGGCGGCCGGCAGGAGGCGGATCCGGACGCCGGCGGTGAACAGCTCCCGGAGCAGCGGCTCGACCTCGCTTCCCGTGAGCGAGACCGTCAGGGTGTCCACGCGCTCGCCCGATCCGTCGCCCGCCGACGGGCCCACCATGAGGCTGTCCAGCGTGACCCGCTCCGGGTCGGCGAAGACGTCCGACCCGGTGCGGTCCCCCCGCACCCAGGCCACCTCCGTGCGCACGCGGAACGGGATCGCGTTGGCGACCGCGAGCGTACCACCGGCGCTGAGCACCCGTTCCTCCGTGGCGGCCGCGTCCGCGCCGGAGAGGCCGAGGCCGTCGCCGAGCTCCGTGCGGCGGACGACGACCCCCGAGTCGGGAAGGACGAGGTCCAGCCCCACCAGCAGCCGGTGGCCCAGCACGACCGCGTCGGACGTCCGGAGGGACGCCAGGTCCCCCGCGGCGGCCCGGACGTCGCCCTGGAGGACCGGGGCGACCCGCACGCCCTCCACCGCCAGCTCCACGAGGCGGTCCACCAGAGGCGCGCCCTCGCGCTCGACGCGGACCGTCTCGCCGGGCCGGAGGATCAGGCTATCGTCCGGGGAGTCCGCCAGGGGGACCGTGATCGGGTCGCCGGAGGCGTCCTCCTCGAGGTCGAGGCCGCCGTCCGCGTCGCGGACCGGCTCGCCGGACGCGTCCAGACGCACCGCCGCCAGCCGGGGGGCCCCGAGCCGGACCGGAACCGACGCGGTGGAGCGCAGCGAGGCCCGGACGGGGGCCGTTCGGACCTCCGACGCCGCCACCGCCTCGTCCAGCTCGCCCAGATCGACCGAGCCGGGATCCAGCTCGTCCCACGCCTCGATCCGGGCCCGGCCGTCGTCCGAGAGATCGGCCCCCACCCGGGCGCGGACGGAGTCGGGCGCTATCGCCACGCCGACGATCCGGTCCTCGAGGGCCTCGGTCGGCACGCCCTCCAGGAACCGGAGGGCCCCGTAGGCCTCCGAGGCGAGGGGGACCCGGTACGAGACGACCCGCTCGCCCCCACGGCCGATCTGGTCGCGGGCGCCGGTGACGTCGTCCGGCTGGCAGCCGGCG
>CAYZLN010000279.1:0-2642 GCA_964479295.1 uncultured Gemmatimonadota bacterium | reverse complement strand
TCCACCCGGACCGACCGAACCTCGCCGCCGGTGACGCTCATGGTGAAGACGTCGCTCGTGTGCCAGGCCTCCACCGGGATCCGTCGGGTCGTGGCGGAGCCGTCGGCGCGCTCGATCCTCACCCGGGCGGGCACGACGACGCCGCCCTTCTGCTCCAGGATGATCCGGGTCGTGTCCCCGGAGACGGAGACGTCGGCCACGGCCTGATCGATCACGTCCGTGCCGTCGAACCACCCCTGCCAGAACCAGCCCAGCTCGGCGCCGGCCACGTCCTCGATCGTGCGGAAGAAGTCGGCCGGCTTCGGATGGCGGTACTTCCACCGGTCGATGTAGGCCCGGAACGCCGCGTCGAAGCGCTCGGGGCCGAGGACGTACTCCCGCAGCAGGAGCAGCCCGATGGACGGCTTCCCGTACCCCAGCCAGCCGAAGCTCTCCTCCGGCACCCGGTCGGTCAGGGTGAGGATCGGCAGGCCGTCGTGGCCCTGCATCCCCTCGGCCACCCGTGCCGTGGTGGCGCTGTCGAGCGCCGGGCCGGAGGCCCCGAAGTAGTCCCGGGCCGAGTAGGCGTTCATGAAGCTGTCCAGCCCCTCGTCCATCCAGTACCACCGCCGCTCGTCGGACCCGACCATCATCGGGAACCAGGTGTGGCCGAACTCGTGGTCGGTGACCTGGAAGAGGCTCCGTCCCCGGGCGTCCACCGAGCAGAACATGATCATGGGGTACTCCATCCCCTGCACCCTGCCGGCCACGTTGACCGCCACGGGGTAGGGGTACGGCGTCCACCGCTCCGAGTAGAAGCCGACCGAGTGGCGGACGAACTCCGTCGACCGCTCCCAGCCGGGCCGCCCGCCCGACCCCAGCCCCTCCCGCGGATAGGCGGACATCGCCAGCACCCGGCGCCCGTCCCCGACCTCGACGGAGGCCGCGTCCCAGATGAAGGCCTCCGAGGCCGCCCACGAGAAGTCGCGGACGCTGTCGGCCCGGAACCGCCACGTCAGCGGGCCGTCGCCCTCCGGGCGCGGCGCGTCGCCCGCCTCGTCCTCCCGGACGACGTGCACCGTCTCGTCGCTGCCCCGCGCCTCGTCCAGCCGGTCGCGCTGCTCCTCCGTCAGCACCTCGCCCTCGTTCCGCAGCGTCCCCGTCGCCACCACGAGGTAGTCCCGGGGGACGGTCACGGAGACGTCGAACGAGCCGTACTCCAGGTAGAACTCGCCCTGCCCCAGGTAGGGCATCACGTTCCAGCCGTGCAGGTCGTCGTAGACGAACGTCCGGGGGTACCACTGGGCGAGCTGGTAGACGGTGCCGTCCTCGACGTCGAGCCGGCCCATGCGGTCGGCCCCGTGCTCGGGCACCTCGAAGCGGAAGTCCAGGCTGAGCTCCACGCTGCCGCCCTCCGGGGGGACCGGCTCGGGCAGCGTGACCCGCATGACGGTGCCGTCGATCAGGTACTCGGGCTCGACGGTCCGGCCCCCGCTCCGGACCCGGACGTCCGAGAGGTCGAAGCCGCCGCCCTCGAAGACGCCGCTGAAGCGGTCGCCGGGCTCGACGAGCGCGGCCCCCTCGCTCGACGGGTCGAAGAGGTTCTGGTCGAGCTGGAGCCAGAGGTGCTCCAGCGAGTCGGGGCTCCGGTTGGTGTAGGTGATCGTCTCCGAGCCCCGGACGACCTGCGAGTCGGGATGGAGGCGGACGTCGATCTCGTAGTCGACGCGCTGCTGCCAGTAGTCCTCCCCGGGCCGGCCGCCCCCCGTCCGGTAGCTGTTCGGCGAGGGGAGGTCGAGGTCGCGGAAGAGCTCGGAGTTCTCCACCGTCGACCCCCCGCCCTGCTGGGCGTGGAGCGGGAGGGCCGCGACGGCCAGGGCCGCGGCGGAGGCGACGAGGACGCGGACGGGTCGCGGACGTCTCATGGGACGGTCCCGGTCGGAGGGGTGCACGGGCTGGGGGCGGAGAGCGGCGGCGGACGCCACACGGGGCGTCGGCCGCCTGCCTGATTGGACAGTCCGGGCCGGGAGAAGTTTCGTCGCCGGCCCGGCGCCGGGGCCGTCAGAAGGGCGGCGAGAGCCCCGGGACGTCGGAGGCCTCCTCGGGCTCCACGAAGACCCGCGTGACCCGGGGGTCCACCTCCCGCGCGCGCTCCTCGAGCCGGCTCACGGCCTCGGCCACGCCCCCGGCGTCGAGCTCCTCGCGGAACCGGAGGCCCAGCGTGAGCAGGACCTCGTCCGGGCTCAGGTGGACGCCGAGGATCCGGACCACCTCCGAGACGGCCTCCTCCTCGTCGCAGATCCGCCGGACCGACGCCTCCAGGTCGCCCGAGATCGTCTCCCCCACGATCAGGGCGCGGGTCTCGTACGCCAGGAAGACCGCGACCCCCGCCAGGATCAGCCCGATCACGATGGACGAGACGGCGTCGAAGACCGGCGCCTCCAGGGCGCGGGAGAGGAAGACGCCGAGGAACGCCACCACCACGCCGAGGAGGGCGGCGGCGTCCTCGGCCACCGGCACGTAGACCCGGGGGTCCTTGCTGGCCCGCATCCGCTCCCAGATGCTCCGGCCCGATCCCTCGCCGCCGAGCGCGTCCAGGGCCACGGCCAGCGCCACCGCCTCGACGACGAAGGCGACCCCGAGCACCGAGTAGTTCCAGACCG
>CAYZLN010000278.1:0-2660 GCA_964479295.1 uncultured Gemmatimonadota bacterium | reverse complement strand
CGGCGTCGGGCGAGATCACCCCGCCCAGGTGCTTCAGCGTCTCCCACCGCACCCGGTCGAGCAGGTCGCGGGAGCCGGCCAACGCGCCGGCCACGACGTCTCCGTGCCCGCCCATGTACTTGGTGGCGCTGTGGACCACCACGTCGATCCCGACCTCGAGGGGGCGCTGGTTCACGGGTGTGGCGAAGGTGTTGTCGGCCACCGTCGCGACCCCCCGCTCCCGGCCCAGCCGGGCGACGGCCTCCAGGTCCACGAGGTCCAGGGTCGGGTTCGCCGGCGACTCCACCCACAGGACCCGGGTCTCCTCCCGGAGCGCCGCGGCGAAGGCGTCCGGATCCGTGCCGTCGACGTAGCTCGCGGAGACGCCGTGCCGCTCCAGCAGGCCGTCGAGCAGCGAGCCGGTGGTGGCGTAGAGCGAGGCCGGGGCCACGACGTGGTCGCCGGGCTCCAGCAGGGTGAAGAGCAGACTCGAGATCGCCGCCATCCCCGAGGCGAAGGCCAGGCCGGCCTCCGCGCCCTCGAGGTCGGCGACGGCCTCCTCCAGGGCCTGCTGGGTCGGGGTGCCCACGCGGCCGTAGAAGTGGCCGGGCTCCTCGCCCTCGTGGACGGCCGCGGCCCGGTCGGCCGTCTCGAAGCCGTAGGTCGACGACCGGTGCAGCCCCGGCGCCAGGCCGCCGAGGTCCCGCTCCGGGTCCGAGCCGGCCCGGACCGCGCGGGTGTGGATCGGGTCCTCGGGGGACGCCTCCCCGTCGTCGTCCCGGCGCCCGGACGGAGCCGGGGCCCGGTCGTCGCCGCGCCCCCCCGCGGAGGGCCCGTCATCCACAGCACGCCTCCGCGTCCGCGCCGGCCGACTCCCGGCCGGCCGCACTGCCTCGCGCCCGGGGCCCGGCGACCGGGGCGGTGCCCGCCTCCCCGGCGGAACTCTCGCCCACGGCAGCCGCAGCCTCCTCCTCCACGGCCAGCGCGGCGTCCGCCGAGCAGACGCCCGTCTCCGGAAGCTCCAGCTCGACCCGGGCGGCGGCCTCGTGGTCGCCGGACAGGGAGGCGACCACCGAGCGGACCTGCTCGTAGCCCGTCGGGAGCAGGAACGTCGGCGCCCGGCCGTAGCTCTTCATGCCGACGACGTAGAACCCGGGCTCCGGGTGGCGCAGCTCCTCCTCGCCGTGCGGGGGGACGGTGCCGCAGGAGTGGACGTTCGGGTCGATGAGCGGCCCCAGGTCCCGGGGGGCCCCGGTGGCCGGGTCGAGCTCGAGCCTGAGCTCCCGGAGCATCTCCAGGTCGGGACGGAAGCCCGTGACGCCCACGACCCGGTCGGCCCGGAGCGTGCGGCCGTCGCCGTCCCGGAGCACGACCCCGTCGTCCGTCCGCTCCACCGCCCGGGTGCCGAAGCCCGCCACCGGCTCGACCCGCCCGGCCCCGACGAGCTCCCGGAGCCGCCGCTCGAGGGCGCCCCGGGCGGCGAGCTCGTCGTCCTCGGATTCACGGTACACCCGCTCCGGCGCCTCCCCGCGCAGCACCCACACGGGCTCGGTGCCCGGGGCCTCCTCGCCGAGCCGGACGAGGTCCAGGAGGACGTTGGCCGCCGAGTGGCCGGCGCCCACCACCGCGGTCCTCGCCCCCGCGTACCGCTCCCGGTCGTCGCCCCGGACGTCCGGGATGCCGTACCGGACCCGGTCGGCGGCCTCCGTCTCGCCGACGGCCGGGAAGCCGTCGGCCCCCAGCGGGCGCGGCCGGGTCCAGGTCCCGGAGGCGTCGATCACGGCCCGGGCCCGGAGGCGCCCCGGTCCGTCCTCCGTCTCCCAGCGGACCACGAACGGGGCCTCCGCCCGGTCCCCGGCCGACGCGCCCTTCAGGCGGTCGCGCCCCTCGCGGGTGACGGCGACCACGCGGTGCCCGTAGCGGGTCGTGCGCCGGATCGCCGGAAGCTCCGCCAGGGGCTCCAGGTACCGATCGACCAGATCGTCGCCGGTAGGCAGCTCGCACCCCGACGGCGGCTCCCATCCGGCCGCCTCGAGCATCTCCGCGGCCACCGGGTCCACGCAGAGCTCCCACGGCGAGAAGAGGCGGACGTGGCCCCACTCCCGGACCGACGCGCCCGGGCCGGGCCCCGCCTCCAGGACCACCGCGGGCAGGTCGCGCCGCGCCAGGTGCGCCGCGGCGGCGAGGCCCACCGGGCCGGCGCCGATCACGGCGACGGGGAGGTCGTCCGGGTCGTCCCGACCCCCCGCCCCCCGGTCGCCCCGGGGGTCACGGAGAGCCGGGCCGTCGGTGCCGGCCGTCGCGGCGTTCCCGTCGCAGCACGCGTCCCCGGCAGCGTCCCGGCCGGCGGACCCCTCTCCCCCGGCCCCTCCGGCGCCGGCGTCCGCGGACCGCGCGTCGAGGAGATGCGGCGGGGTGCAGCAGGCGAGCGGCTCCATCTCTGTCTCCTCAGTTCATGTAAATATATTTATCAATTCGGGCACGAAACGACGGTCTCCCTTCCCGGCCGTCGACGTCGGCGGGCGGCGGCGAACGCCCGCCCCGGCTACGCCACCGCGTCCGGGAGCGCCGACGCCGCCTCGCCCAGCTCGTCGAGGAACGCGCCGAGCGCGGCGAGTCCGTCCTCCGAGACCCGGTAGTGGACCCAGCGGCCGCGCTTCTCGGCCGTCACCAGGCCGGCC
>CAYZLN010000277.1:1184-2675 GCA_964479295.1 uncultured Gemmatimonadota bacterium | reverse complement strand
CGGGTCCAGCCGCCGTCCACCGGGATCGAGGTGCCGGTGATGTAGCCGGCCCGCTCCGAGGCCAGGAACGCCACCAGCGCGGCGAACTCCCGGGGCTCGGCCAGCCGGCCGGCGGGGATCTCCTCCTCCCACGCCGCCTCGACGTCCGCGGGGTCGACCCCCTCCTCCCGGGCCGTCGACCGGGCGAGCTCCTCGGTCCGGTCGGTGCGGGTGTAGCCGGGCATCACGTTGTTCACCGTGATGCCGTGGGGGGCGACCTCGTTGGCCAGGGTCCGCGCGAAGCCCGCCACCCCGGCCCGGAGGCTGTTCGAGAGGACGAGGCCGTCGACCGGCTGCTTGACGGCGATGGACGTCAGGGTGAGGATCCGCCCCCACCCGCGCTCCTTCATCCCCGGGAGGACGCCGCGGACCATCTCCACCGCGCCCTCGAGCAGGCCCCGGTAGGCGTCGCGCCACGCCTCCCGGCCGTGCGCCCCGAAGGGGCCGGCCGGCGGGCCCCCGGTGTTGGTCATCAGGACGTCCACGCCGCCGTGAACCTCCAGGGCCGTCTCCACGACCCGCTCGACGCCCTCGGGGCGCCAGAGGTCGGCCGCGACGGCGGTCACGTCGACCCCGTGCTCCGCCTCCAGCTCGCTCCGGGTCGCCTCGAGGCGCTCCTCGCCCCGGGCGCAGATCACCAGGTCCGTGCCCGCGGCCGCGAGCTCCTCGGCCACGGCGCGGCCCAGCCCCCGGCTCGAGGCCGCCACGAGCGCCACCCGTCCGTCGATGCCCAGGTCCATGTCGCCTCCTCTCAGCCTTCCCGGAAGTAGTCGTCGGTCCCGTCCAGCCAGTCCTCGCGGGGCGGACTGAAGACGTCGACGTCCAGCGTGTCCTCCAGCGCCTCGGCCTCGTGGGGCACCCGCGGGGGGAGGTGCAGCACCTCGCCCGCCCGGACGACGACCTCGCGGTCGTCCCCCTCCTCGCCGATGCTGAAGCGGAGCGCCCCCTCGAGGATGTAGGTGAGCTGCTCGTTCTCGTGGGCGTGGCGCGGGACGACGGTCCCCTCGTCCAGGTAGACGTGGGCGAGCATCATGCGCTCGCCGGTGACGAGGCGGCGCGAGATCCCGTCCGTCACGGCCTCCTTCGGCATGTCCTCCCAGCGGAACAGCCGGGTCCGGGCCTCCATGTCGGGTCCTCCTTCGCTGTGTCGGCGGACGGCCCGCCGGCCGGCGACGCCGGCGGGCCGGGGCGGTCGGCGACGGAAAACGTAGGGAAGGGGAGGCGCGTCCGCGAAGCGGGGCCGTCGGCCGGCCGCCCCTCCGGACCCGACGCCAGGGGGGCGGGTAGGACGGCAAAGGCTCGAGGCCGCGGACCGGGAGCGTCCCGGGCCCCGGCCTCCCTTCCGTTCCGACACCCTGGAGGTGGTGCCGTGGAGTCGTCCAGCTCGTCCGACCGCCCCCGCACGGGGGCCTTCCGCGTCGTCCTGCTCGCGACCGCCGCCGCCCTGGCGGC
>CAYZLN010000277.1:0-1084 GCA_964479295.1 uncultured Gemmatimonadota bacterium | reverse complement strand
GAGGCCGACGGATCCGGCGCTCCCGCCGAGGACGCCGACGCCCCGGCCGAGCAGGCGTTCCCGGAGGGCTGGGAGGTGCGGACGGACCCCGGGGACACCTCGCCGGAGGCCGTGGACTTCGTGGCGACCGACGACGGCTACCGCGTCCGCCCCGGGCCCCGGGCCATCTACTGGGACCCGGAGATGACGGCGGACGGCACCTACCGCTTCAGCGTCACCTTCCAGCACTTCAACGAGCCGAGCCCGCCGGAGGCCTACGGGGTCTTCGTGGGCGGACGCGATCTCCAGTCGTCGGGGCAGGACTACCTCTACTTCCTGATCCGCCGCGACGGGAACTACCTGGTCAAGCACCGGGCCGGCGACGAGACGCACACGCTGACCGAGTGGACGGGCCACGACGCGGTGGAGACCGGGTCGGCGGAGGGAGGCTCGCCCCCCAACACGCTCACGGTCGAGTCGCGGGACGACGCGGTCCGGTTCCTCGTCAACGGCACCGAGGTCCAGCGCCTCTCCCGGGCCCCCATGCTCAACACCGACGGACAGGCGGGCGTCCGGGTGAACCACAAGCTGGACGTCCGGTTCACGGACCTCCGCATCGAGCCCCTCGCCGACGGCGAGCAGGGCGGGGGCGGATGACGCCGGAGGGGGCCGGATCGCCGGGGGATCCGGACGGGGAACAAGGTTCAGGGGGGCTGGTATCTACAGCCGTGCCGGCGGCGACCCCCGGCGGGGCCCCGTCGGGGTCGAGGCAGGGCCGCCGGCGTCCCAGGTCCGGAGTGCATGTGAGCCCGGATGCAGATAGAGCAGAAGGCGAGTCAGGTCAGAGCGAGGGTGCTGTGGCTGGCTCGCCGTTCGTGTGTGTGACCGTTAACCGAACCGCGTAACCGGCGGATGGCTTCTTTCCCCACGTCCACCGATCAGCTCGACTCTTTCGACCAGTACCTGAAGGACGTCGAGAAGTACCCCCTCATCGACGACCGCGAGAAGGAGATGGAGATCGCCCGGCGGGCCCGGGAGGGCGACCGGCAGGCCGCCGAGCGGCTGGTCACCGCCAACCTCCGCTTCGTCATCTCCTACGTGAAGA
>CAYZLN010000276.1:0-2701 GCA_964479295.1 uncultured Gemmatimonadota bacterium | reverse complement strand
GTCGACGGACGCCTTCGAGGCGATCGCCGGCGAGCTCGAGGACCCTCTGGACTGATCCGTCGCCCGGGGGCGGGCGCGGTCCGGACGACGCCCGAGCGAGCGCCCTGTCCACGGCCTCCCGCGGAGCGGACCCTCAGGTCCGGAGCTCGGGGAGCTCCTCGTCCCGAGGGACGAACTTCAGCGCGAGGCCGTTGTTGCAGTATCGCTTCCCGGTCGGGGGCGGCCCGTCGTCGAAGACGTGGCCCTGGTGGCCGCCGCATCGCGCGCAGTGGTACTCCGTCCGCGGCATCACGAGCTTGAGGTCCCGCTTCGTCTCGACACGGCCCTCGACGGGACGGTAGAAGCTCGGCCAGCCGGTCCCGCTCTCGAACTTGGTCTCGGCGTCGAAGAGGGGGAGGAAGCAGGCGGCGCAGATGTAAGTCCCGTCCCGCTTCTCGTCCAGGAGCGGGCTCGACCCGCGGGGCTCCGTCTCCTCCTCGAAGAGGATCCTGAAGCGGTCGGGCTCGAGGAGGCGTCTCCACTCCTCCTCGCTCCTGTCGATCGGCGGGAACTCCTGCCCGTCCGTCCGGGCGCCGGCTGTCGTGTCGGCCATCTCGTCTCCTCCGCGCGTCAGGGCCCACGCCGCCGGCAGGGCGGCCGCCAGGCCGCCGGCGCCGAGCAGCTTCAGGAAGCGGCGTCGCTCCAGCATCGTTCCTCTCCCCTCGTCCCGTCCTCGTGTTCGCCGTCGTCGCGTCCGCGGGTCGGCCGTGCGGTCACGCCCCGGGTCAGTGCCCGGCGGCCTCCCCCCAGATCTCCCGGAGGACCCGGTCCCGGCCGCACCCCTCCCGGTAGCTCCCGTACCGTTCCGGGTTCTTCCGATAGAAGTCCTGGTGGTAGTCCTCGGCCGGCCAGAAGTCGTCGAGGGGCGCGATCTCCGTCACCACCTCGCCGTCGAGAGCGTCGGCCGCCTCGAGCCGCTCCCGGGAGTCCTCGGCCAGCCGGCGCTGCTCGTCGTTGTGGTGGTACACGGCGGTCGTGTACTGGTGGCCCCGGTCGCAGAACTGGCCGCCGCCGTCGGTCGGGTCGATGTTGTGCCAGAAGACCTCGAGCAGGCGGGTGTAGCTCACCCGGGTCGGGTCGTACGTCACCTGGACCACCTCGCGGTGGTCGGTCTCGCCGGAGGCCACCCGACGGTACGACGGGTCGTCGATCGTGCCGCCGGCGAAGCCGGACGTCGTGGCCTTCACGCCGTCCAGGGCGTCGAACGGCGGCTCCATGCACCAGAAGCAGCCGCCGGCGAAGGTGGCCCGGGCGGTGCCGGTCGCCGACGCGTCCCCGTCGCCCTCCGGCACCACCCCGTCCGTCTCGGGCGTCACGGCCGTGGTCGGCACGAGCTCCATGTCCGGGGCCGTGTCGGCGACGGCCCGGGGGCCGCCGGCGTCGGTGCCCCCGGCCAGCCACACGGCGCCGCCCGCCAGAACGGTGAGACCTCCGGCCACGAGCAGGCCCTTCGTGCTCGGTACGCGCATGACGCCGTCCCTTCCTTTCTCCCGCTGGTTCCGACGGCCCCTCCGCGGATCACCCGCGGCTCGTACTACACCGCAGAAGCGGAAAGTGATCGCGGCCCGGCAGGCGCCGTGTCCCGTGCCGCCGTCCGGGGTCCGGGGGGGTCACCCGGGGCCCGCGTCGACCCTCGCCTCCCCGGCCTTCGTCCAGCGCCCGCCGGCCCGGACCCAGTGCCGGACCTCGGACCGGCCCCGGGAGGGGTCGATCCGCAGGACGCCGGCCTGGAGGCGCCCGAAGACGCCGCCCAGCGACCCGGCGTTGTAACAGAGGCAGTCGCCGAGCCGTTCCGTGCCGGCGCTCTCGTGGATGTGCCCGCAGACGAGCGCGCCCCGGGTCCGGGCGGCGAGCCGGCGGACGGCGCGGCTGCCGACGTGCCGGCCCGAGTGCGTGCGGTCGAGGCCCGTGTCGGCGGGCGGCGCGTGGGTGAGGAGCACGTCCCGGTCCGGCACCTCCAGGCGGGCGATCTCTTCGTCGGGCCACTCGTACGGGAACCCCATCCGCGCCGGGCCCGAACCGCCGATGCCGTAGAGCCTGACGCCCCGGACCGTGGCCCTGCGCCGGTCCACGTTTCCCTCCAGCGGGGCCTCGGGACGGTCGTGGTTCCCCGGAACGAAGTAGACCGGCAGGCCGGTGGCGCGGGCGCGCTCGACCCCGCGGCGGACGGGCGAGAGGGGATCGGCGTCGGGCCGTTCCGCGTCCGGCGGGAGGCCCCGCGTGAAGTCGCCGGCCAGCAGCAGGGCGTCGAGGTCCCGCCCCGCGAGCCAGCGGAGCGCCGTCTCCAGGTGCCCGAAGGCCTCGTGGACGTCGCCGACGCACCCGAACGTCACCGGGGCCATGAATCCTTTGCGCACCGGGGCGAAAAGGTTGCACGGACGACCGCCGGAGCCGCGATCATCGCTGCCGGTGGGGGGATCTGTAAAACAAGTCTATGCAGTAACATACGACTCATACTCGAGTTCTCCGTCCGTGGACCGGATCCTGCGACGGTTACACGGTCGCACCCGGTCGTCGGGACCGACCGGGGCGCAGGCGCAGACCCGATCCCATCACCCGGCCGAGGAGAGAGCATGCTGTCCGAAGAGGAAGCCACGAAGATCACGCAGGTGGCCGCGATCGTGGGGCTCGCCGTGGGGCTGCTGGCGGTCGCCGTGTGAGG
>CAYZLN010000275.1:0-2721 GCA_964479295.1 uncultured Gemmatimonadota bacterium | reverse complement strand
CGGGTCCGGGCTCCGATCCCGGGCGGGAGTGGGTCCTGCGGGGGGTGGACTTCACCGTCGAGCCCGGTCAGCGGGTCGCGATCGTGGGCGCCACGGGCGCCGGGAAGTCGACGATCATCAACCTTCTGATGCGCTTCTACGAGCCCCAGCGTGGCAGGATCACCCTGGACGGGACTGACATCCGGGAGATCCCGCTGGACCACCTGCGCTCGCAGCTCGGGCTGGTCCTCCAGGACGTCTACCTGTTCTCGGGCAGCGCCCGCAAGAACATCCAGCTCGACCGCGAGGGCGTCGCCGACGAGGCCGTTCGACGGGCCGCCCGCAGGGTCGGCGTGGAGACCTACGTGGACCGCCTCGAGGAGGGCTTCGACCAGCCGCTCGGCGAGCGTGGCAACCGGATGAGCATCGGCGAGCGCCAGCTCCTGAGCTTCGCGCGCGCTCTGGCCGGCGACCCGCCGGTGCTGCTCCTGGACGAGGCCACCAGCTCGGTGGACTCGGAGATCGAGGCGCAGATCGAGACGGCGCTGGAGAAGCTCATGGCCGGCCGCACGAGCATCGTCGTGGCCCACCGCCTGTCGACCATCAAGAACGCCGACCGCATCCTGGTCCTCCACCACGGAGAGATCCACGAGTCGGGCACCCACGCGGAGCTGCTCCAGCGCGACGGCATCTACGCCCGCCTGTACCGGCTCCAGTTCGACGCCGCGACCACGGCGGCCTGAGGGGACGGTGGAGGCGCTCCGGGAGCTGGGCCGGGTGGACATGCGGTGGGCCCTGGCGGCCTACGTCGCGGCCGTGGACCTGTGGTGCATCGTCCTGCTGGCCCGCGCCCCGGCCTCCCCGCGCCGGAAGGTGCTCTGGGCGCTGGTCGTCCTGCTCTGTCCGCTCCTGGGTTGCGTCTTCTGGTACGTGCTCGGCCCCAAGCCCGATCTCAGCGAGACGAAGACGCCGACGGGCCCGGGTCCGTAGCCGGGGGGCCCGGCCGGTCGAGGAGCCCCTCGATCAGGTCGGCCGAGGCGACGGCCGCACCCGCCTCGGAGCGGACGTAGGCCCTGGCCGCCCTGCCCATCTCGTCCCTCTCCTCCGACGGACCCACCATCGCGGCCAGGACGTCCTCCGCCCGGTCCGGAGCCACCGCCCGCGCGCCTCCCCGGGCCACGAGCTGGTCGGCTTCCCGGCGACCGGTCCGGTTTCCGAACAGCACCGGCACGCCGGCGGCCGCCGGCTCGAGCACGGAGTGGAGCCCGTCGTCGCCGAGGCCGCCGCCCACCCAGGCCACGTCGCCGGCGGCGTAGAGCTCCGCCAGCGGCCCCATCACGTCCACCACGACGAGGGCCGGATCGTCGGCCGCGTCGCCCGGCGGGCCGGATCCCCCGGGCCCGTCCTCGCCGCCGGCGGCCCGGTCCTCGACGACGCGCGACCAGAGGAGGGGAGCCCGGCCCCAGGTCTCGACGGCCCGGGCGCGCAGCCGCTCCACCGCCCCGGGCGACGGCTCGTGAGGGACCAGGACCAGGCTGACCGGTCGCTCGCGCCGGGCCAGGCTGGCGGTGGCCTCGAGCAGCAGCGACTCGTCGGGCGGCCAGGTGGAGCCGGCGACCAGGACCGGGATCCCGCGGGGGCAGATCTCGCGGAGCCGGGCGGCGGGCGACTCCGGATCGCGGACCGCCCGGTCGGCGCGCCAAAGCGCCCAGTCGAAGCTGGCGTCCCCGGTGACCGTCATCCGGTCCCGGGCCACGCCCAGCCGCGCCAGCCGGTCGGCGTCGGCCGCCGACGAAGCGCCCGCCCGGTCCAGACGCCCGTGGGCCGGCCGCAGCAGCCGGCGCACGGGCCACTGCAGCCGCGAGCTGTCCGGACGCACGGTGCCGTTGACCAGCCCGAGGGGCACCCCCAGGTCGCGGGCCGACCGTGTGAGCCAGGGCCAGACGTCCAGCTTGGCGAAGACCAGGGCGTCGGGCCGCACCGCCTCCAGGGTCCGCGCGGTCTCGTTCGGCGTGTCCAGGGGCGGCACGTCGGCCGCGTCGGGGTCCAGCCAGGGCAGCGCGTGCTCGCCGGACGGCGAGAAGTGGGTGACCAGGAGCTGCAGGGGACGTCGCTCGCGCAGCGCGGCGACGGCCGGGGCGGCCCCCACCAGCTCGCCGGCCGAGGCACCGTGCAGCCAGAGGAGAGGGCGGTCGGGGTCCCGGTCCGCCGCCCACCGGGACAGCCGGTCCGGGGCGCCGCGCCGGCGCTCGAGGCCGTCGGCCACGCGGGGCCACCTCCGCTCGAGAAGCGGCGACAGGGCCCGGAGCGCCGGTCGGAGCGCCTGGAGCCCCCGGCCGTAGAGCTGCTCCGCCACCGTCATGGACCGTGTCTCCCCTCCCGTCCGCCGACGCTTCCGGCCCCGGCGGGCCGCGGCTCCGGAACCCGTGCTCGGAGCCCACAGTACCCGGTGGGCGCGAAGGCGGAAACCCGGCGGGTCGGGCGCGTCGCGGCCGAACGGAACGGAAACGGCGGAGGCGGGGGTAGCAACCGTGGCGACCGGAGCGGGACACCGTCGCCCGCGGAGTCCCGCCGACCCCCCGACGGAGGCGTCCCCTGGAGAGCGTCGAGCGCATGGAGCAGCGAGCCGTGACGACCCGGAGCGGCGGGGCCCGTCCCGCGGGCCCGATCGCCGGTGCGCTCCTCGCCCTGGTCCTCCTGACGGGCTGCTCGCCCGTCTACGTCCTCCGGG
This sequence comes from uncultured Gemmatimonadota bacterium, assembly GCA_964479295.1. Lineage (GTDB taxonomy): Bacteria > Gemmatimonadota > Gemmatimonadetes > Palauibacterales > Palauibacteraceae > CAYVFM01. The sequence continues at coordinate 11 of CAYZLN010000275.1, read as the reverse complement.
CCGGCTGGGCG
>CAYZLN010000274.1:0-2725 GCA_964479295.1 uncultured Gemmatimonadota bacterium | reverse complement strand
CCGGCGCCTTCACGGCGACCTCGACGGCGCCCATGCAGGCGACGCCCCGGATGCGGAGCACGGCGCCGGGATGGACGTCCTCGTCGCCGTCCTGGTCGACGCGGTCGAAGCCCCCCATGAGGGGCACGCCGCCGCACTCGACCCGCAGGCCCGGCGGCACGGTGATCTCGATGCCGCCCCAGAAGGCCACGGCGTTCAGCGTCGTCTCGCCGGGCGGGAACCGGGCCTCGCGGAAGTCGAGCTCGATCCCGCCCATGACGGCGACCGCGTTCATGTGCCGCGGCGGCGTCCACCGCCCCGACCGCCGGACGCCGCTCATGACGCCGAGGACCAGGTCGTGGCCCCGCCGCTCGGCCGGCGGGCCGGCGACCTCGTCCGCGCGTCCCGCCGGTCGGTCGCGGCGCCCCGCACCGGGGGCGGCCTCGCCTGCTGCGCCCTCGGCGCGCTCTCGGTCGTCCGCCGACGCCGTGCGGCCGTCCCGCGCCCCGGCCGCCTCCGCGGTGGCGACGTCGAGCTCGGGACGGGCCGGGAGGTCGGAGAAGAGCGTCTCCAGCTCGTCCACCGAGCCGGCCCGGTAGCAGCGGTCCAGCCGCTCCTCCAGCTCCTCGACCGTCAGCTCGTCGTCGGCGTAGAGCCCGGTGAGCGCGTCGACGGCGCGGTCGCGGGCCCGCTCCAGCGGACGCGCCGGCGGCCGGGGGGCGCTCACGACCCCGGCGTCATCCCGATGCGGTCCAGCCGCACCGTGGTGAAGAGCGGGAAGGGCTCCGTGGAGGCCGGGTCGAAGGAGTAGTAGAGGAAGCTCACCTTGCCCCGGATGCGCCACTCCTCGAGGAACCCCCAGAACCGGGAGTCCAGGCTGGACTCCCGGTTGTCGCCCATGACGAAGTAGCTGTCCTCCGGCACCACGACCGGGCCCCAGTCGTCCCGGGACGGGGTGTAGTCGTCCGACTCCACCCCGGCCGCCAGGGCCGAGAGCTGCCAGGTCATCCAGGGATGGACCTCGTTCTGTCCCGGCGGCTCGGTGTGGGTGACGTAGGGCTCCTCCATGCGCTCGCCGTTCACGAAGACCTCCCGGTCCCTCATCTCCAGGGTGTCCCCCGGCTCGCCCACCACCCGCTTCACGACGTCGGTCTGGGGGTCGTGCTCGGGGCGGAAGATGACGATCTCGCCCCGGGAGGGCTCGTCCCAGCCCGGCAGACGCACGGCCGTGCCGGGGATCTTCGCACCGTAGGACGCCTTGCTGACCATGAGCACGTCCCCCACGCGGAGGGTGGGTCTCATCGACCCGGAGGAGATGTAGAAGCTCTGGAGGAGGAAGGTGCGGATGACCAGGAAGAGCACGAGGGTGAGGCCGAGGGTCTTCGCCCACTCCAGCAGGGCGCTCCTGCGTTCCGCGCCGTCGGCGGACCCGGTCTCCGTCCTCCGCGTCTCCGTGGCGCTGTCGGTTCGGCTGGACATCGCTCTCCCGGCTGGACTCTGTCTCTGGGTCCTCGTCGCGCCGGCGCGTCGGTGCGCCCGCAGACGCGGACGTACCGTCGCTCGACCGGGCCCGGGATCTCCGGGCGAACGCACCCGACCTCGGGCGCCCGGGATCGGATACGCCGTAGCGCGCCCCTGCGTTCCGCTCCCCGCCCGGCCCGGCCTCGCCGCGGGGCCCGGGCGGTGGCACGGCCCGGCCGGGTCCGGTACGTTCTGCGACCGGGCCCGGACGGCGGGCCCAGCCCCTCCCGCCGGCCCGGTGCCCTCCTTCGCCGTTCTCCATTCCCCACGCACGGGACACGCGCATGCCGAGGATCCGCTCCGCCGCCCTGCTCTTCGCGTTCGCCGCCGCGACGCTGGCCTCCGCCGCCGGGTCCGGGCTCGAGGCCCAGGCGCCCGACGGACGCCTGACGCTCGACCGGTACATGGAGATGGAGGGGGTCGACGACCCCCGCGTCTCCCCCGACGGCCGACGCATCGTGTACGTTCGGCAGTGGAACGACAGGATGTCCGACGACCGGATGTCGGCGCTGTGGATCATGAACGCCGACGGGTCCCGGAACCGCTTCCTCGTCGACGGCGGCTCGCCCCGCTGGTCGCCGTCCGGCGACCGGGTGGCGTTCCTCGCCTGCGGCACCCCCGGCGGCGACCCGGCGGCCATGACCGAGTGCGGCGAGCAGAGCGAGCGGCAGGTCTTCGTCCGCATCATGGAGGGCGAGGGCCGGGGCTCGGTCACCCAGATCACCCGCCTCGTCCACGGCGCGTCGGACATCGCGTGGTCGCCCGACGGCGAGCGGATCGCCTTCACGAAGCTCGTGCCGGAGGACGAGGGCTTCACGGTGCCGCTCCCCGGCCGGCCGGAGGGCGCGAGCTGGACCGAGCCGCCCCGCGTCGTCGACCGGATGCAGTTCCGCGCCGACGGCCGCGGCTTCCTGCCCGACGGCCACGACCACGTCTTCACCGTCCCGGCCACCGGGGGCACGCCGCGGCAGATCACCCGGGGCGACCACGACCACGGCGCCCCCCGCTGGTCGCCCGACGGCGGGACGATCTACTTCGACGCCTACCGGGACGAGCGGCCGTGGAGGGACTGGAAGGCCCACAGCTACGTGGGGTCGCCCTCGGAGATCTGGGCCGTCGACGTGGCGAGCCGCGAGATCCGCGCGGTCACCGACCGCAACGGGCCGGACCGGAACCCGGCGGTCTCCCCCGACGGCGAGTGGATCGCCTACACCGGGTTCGACTC
>CAYZLN010000273.1:1162-2730 GCA_964479295.1 uncultured Gemmatimonadota bacterium | reverse complement strand
GACCCCCCGACCTTCCGGGCGCCGCCCTGCTGTCGGCGGCGCTCCTGCTGACGACCACCGTCCCGATCCCGGGCGGCCCGCCTATCGCCGGGCCCGCCCCCGCGGCCGCCCAGGAGCCCGACACCGTCGACGTCGACTCCCTCCTGAAACGCATCGACCGGCTCGAGGAGACCCTCCGGGAGCTCCGGATGCGGCTGGACAGCCTGGCCGGCGACGCGGCGGCGGTCGACGGGGACGACGGCGAGGACGGCGACGAGCTCGCCGACCTCCGCGAGGCCGCCCGCCGGGCCGCCGAGGAGGCCCGCGAGGCGGACGAGGACACGACCGGCGACGGCGGGAGCCGGACCCGGAGCCTCCAGGACCTCAACCCCGAGATCAGCGTCACCGGCGACTTCGTCGGGAGCTGGGCCTCCCCGGGCGGCCCCGAGGGGGCGGACGCCACCGCCGTCCCCCGCGGCTTCGAGGTCTCCCTGCAGGCGGCGCTGGACCCCTCCACCCGCGCCAGGGCCTTCGTCGTCCGGGAGGAGGAGCCGCCCATCGCCGGCCTCGAGGAGGAGGGGGAGGACAGCGAAGGGGAGGACGGCGGCCACGGCGGGGAGGTCGAGGTCGAGGAGGCCTACATGTACTGGGTCGGCCTCCCCGGCGGCCTCGGCGCCCGGCTCGGGAAGTTCCGGCAGGAGTTCGGGCTCTACAACCGCTGGCACGACCACGCCCTCCACGAGGTCGACCGGCCGCTCCCCTACCGCGAGTTCCTCGGCGGGGCCCTGGTCCAGGCCGGCGCGGGCGTCACGGCGCCCTCCCTCGGGCTCGGGCCCTCGACGACCACGCTCGACGTGGAGGTGGCGCGCGGCAGCAACGAGCGGCTCTTCGCCGGGGGGAACGAGCTGAGCTGGTCGGCCCGCCTGAAGAGCTTCTTCGACCTGGGCCCGTCGTCCTTCTTCCAGCTCGGCGCCAGCGGCGTCTACGGCGAGAACGACGACGAGGACCTCCGGTCGAAGGTCTTCGGCCTGGACGCCTACTACCGCTGGACGCCGCCGGGCCGCGGCCTCTACCGCGACCTGCAGCTCCGGGCCGAGTGGTTCCTGGCCGACCGCGACCGCGGCGACGCCGACCTCGACGGCCACGGGGGCTACCTGCAGGCCGCCTATCGCCTCGACCGGCAGTGGGTCCTCGGGGCACGGGCCGACTGGGTCGACCGCGTCGGGGACCGGACGGACGTCGCCCAGTTCGTCCCCTCGCTCACCTACTGGCAGAGCGAGTGGGTCCGGTTGCGGCTCCAGTACAACCTGGTCCGCCCCGACGGCGGCGCGGACAGCCACAGCCTCCTCTTCCAGGTGGTCTGGGCCCTGGGCCCCCACAAGCACGAGGAGTACTGAGGACCCCACGACACGCCGATTACGAGGTGACCGAGATGCAGAACGCCGACATCGAGCCGACGCTCCGGACGGGGTCCGCCGCGGATCCCCGCGCCGGCCCGCTGCAGGCGCACCGGGGCCGAGCCGTTCCTCCGACCGGGCCCGCCGCCGCGCTGGCGGCCCTGCTGCTCGCGCTGGCCCCGATGCCGCTTC
>CAYZLN010000273.1:0-1062 GCA_964479295.1 uncultured Gemmatimonadota bacterium | reverse complement strand
GGGCCCGCCGCCGCGCTGGCGGCCCTGCTGCTCGCGCTGGCCCCGATGCCGCTTCCCGGGCCCGTCCCGGTCGACGGCGCCGGGGCCCGGGCGCAGGAGGACGCCCGGCTGAACGTCGTGACCACGCTCCCCACCTACGCCGACATCGCCCGCTTCCTGGCCGGCGACCGGGCGCGGGTGGAGGCGATCGCCCGCGGGGACGAGGACCCCCACTTCGTGACGCCGCGGCCCAGCTTCGCCCGCAAGATCTCCCGGGCCGACGTCTTCGTGACCACCGGGCTCGACCTGGAGGTCTGGGTGCCGGGGCTGCTCGACCGCGCCAACAACTCCAGGGTGCTGGAGGGGGCCGACGGCCACGTGGTGGCGTACTCGGGCGTCGATCTGCTCCAGGTGCCCGAGAACGTCTCCCGCTCGGAGGGCGACGTCCACGTCTTCGGCAACCCCCACGTCCACACCGACCCGATCAACGCCGTCCTCGTCGCCCGCAACGTCCGGGACGGCCTGAAGCGGGTGGACCCCGACGGCGCGCAGCGCTACGACGAGCGCACCCGCGTCTTCCGCGACTCGATCCTGAAGCGGACCTTCGGCGGCACGCTGGTCGAGATGGTGGGCGCCGACGCCCTCTTCGACCTCGCCCGGGCCGGGGAGTTCTGGGGCTTCGCCCGGGACCAGCGGGTGAAGGGGAAGCCGCTGACCGAGTACGTCGGCGGGTGGCTCGGCCGGGCCGCCCCCTTCCGGGGGAAGCGCATGGCCTGCTACCACAAGAACTGGGCGTACTTCAGCGCCCGCTTCGACGTCGACTGCGCCATCTACGTCGAGCCGAAGCCCGGCGTGCCGCCCTCGCCCGGGCACGTGCAGAAGGTGATCCGCTTCATGGAGAGCGAGGAGATCCCGGTGCTCTTCGCCGCCAACTACTTCAGCGAGGACCAGGTGCGGACGGTGGCCGACCGGGTGGGGGCCGAGCCCGTGTGGGTCCCCGAGCACGTGGGGGGCGGCCAGGGGGCGGACGACTACTTCGCCCTGATCGACCTCTGGGTCTCCCGGCTGGCCGAGGCCTTCGGC
>CAYZLN010000272.1:0-2732 GCA_964479295.1 uncultured Gemmatimonadota bacterium | reverse complement strand
CTTCGGGACCGGGACGAGCCCGTGCCCGAGCCGGCCGTCGTGGCGGAGAGCGGCGGCGCCGACGGAACGGGCGAGGGCGCCGGCCGGAGCGGCGGGGCCGCCCGGGCCGAAGACGGCGGCGCCGACGGGGAGCACCGGGCCGACGGCCGCCCGCCCGCGCCGCCCGGCGGCTGGGACGAGGGCCCGCAGATGCCCGGCCTCCTCTCGGACGCGCAGATGGAGAAGCTGCACGCCTCCAGCGGGGCGACCTTCGACCGCCTCTTCCTGACCTACATGATCGACCACCACGACGGCGCCGTCACCATGGTGGAGAAGCTGATCCGGAGCCCCGGCGCCGCCCGCGAGGAGGCGGTCTTCCGCCTCGCCTCCGGCATCCGGGCCGACCAGGCCACCGAGATCGACCGGATGCGGACGATGCTCCGGGAGCACGTTCTGGAGGGCGGGACCCCGTGACGGGCGCCCCGCCGACGACCCCGACGTCCCGACACCGTGCGCCGCCGTCCCCGGCGGGGCACCGATCCCTCACCTCACGACCGGAAGCCCCCATGCCCACGAATCTCTCTTCGACCGCTCGCCCCGCCGCCCGCTGCCTCGTGGCGGCCGTCGCCACGCTGGCCCTCGCCGCCTGCGCCTCCGGCACCGGCGGCGCGCCCCCGGACGACGGGCCGGCGGCGAACGTCTCCACCGGCACGGCCGAGCCCCCCGAGCCCGACCCGCGGGAGGGCCTCGAGGCGGGACGCTTCGACGCCGGCACGGCCGCCTGGAACATGCGGCTGGTGACCACCGAGGCCCCGCCCGAGCCCTACCGGAGCCACACGAACTCCGACCTGGCCTTCCAGGGCGACCTCGTGATCCAGGGCAATTACGCCGGGATCCTGATCTGGGACGTCTCGGACCCGGCCGAGCCCGAGCTGAGGACGACCATCCACTGCCCGGCGTCGCAGAACGACGTCTCCGTGTACGGCGACCTGCTCTTCGTCTCGACCGAGGGGCTGGACAGCCGCGTCGACTGCGGCGACCAGGGGGTGGAGGCCGAGGTCAGCCCCGACCGGATGCGGGGCGTGCGCATCTTCGACATCGGCGACCTGGACGAGCCCGAGCTGATCGAGAACGTCCAGACGTGCCGCGGCTCCCACACCCACACGCTGCTGGCGGACCCCGACGAGCCGGAGAACGTCTACGTCTACGTCCAGGGCTCCGCCCCCGTGCGCCCGTCCGACGAGCTGGAGGGCTGCTCGGACGAGATGCCCGAGGAGGACCCGAACAGCTCGCTCTTCCGGCTGGACGTGATCCGCGTCCCGCTGGACAGCCCCGGGGACGCCGAGATCGTCTCCAACCCGCGGATCTTCGACGACCTCGAGCCGGCCCCTGAGCACGGGGAGACCGCGGCGGACCGGAAGGAGCGCGAGAAGCGCGTGTCCCAGGCCCGCGAGCGGGGCGGGTACGTCGTCGAGGTCGACGGCGTCGAGGAGGTCGTGTCCCCCCAGTTCGTGAGCGCCATGCTGGACAGCGTCGCCACCGAGCGCCACGGCGGACCGCCGCCGACGGCCGCCGACAGCGCCGCCCTGCGGGAGAACCTCCAGTCCATCGTGGACGACCTGCTCGGCGACGAGCCCGACGACGCCGGCCCCACCCAGTGCCACGACATCACCACCTACCCGGCCATCGGGCGGGCCGGCGGCGCCTGCGAGGGCTACGGCCTCCTGCTCGACATCGAGGACCCGGCCCACCCCGTGCGGCTGGACGCCGTGGCCGACTCCAACTTCTCCTACTGGCACTCGGCGACCTTCGACAACGCGGGCGAGACGGTGCTCTTCACCGACGAGTGGGGCGGCGGGGGCCAGCCCAAGTGCCAGGACACCGACCCCTACGAGTGGGGCGCGAACTCCGTCTTCCGCATCGAGGACGACGAGCTGGCCTTCGAGAGCTACTACAAGCTGCCGGCCGTCCAGGACGAGCGGCAGAACTGCGTCGCCCACAACGGGTCGCTGATCCCCGTCCCCGGCCGCGACATCATGGTGCAGGCGTGGTACCAGGGGGGCGTCTCGGTGCTGGACTTCACCGACCCGGAGAACCCCCGGGAGATCGCCTACTTCGACCGGGGCCCGGTGGATTCCAACGAGATGGTCATGGGCGGCGCCTGGTCCACCTACTGGTACAACGGGCGCATCTACAGCTCGGAGATCTCCCGCGGGCTGGACGTCCTGAAGATGGTGCCCGGCCCGCTGCTGACGGAGAACGAGCTGGAGGCGGCGCGGACGGTGGAGTTCGAGGAGCTGAACGTCCAGATGCAGCCGAAGATCACCTGGCCCCCGAGCTACGCGAAGGCCCGGGCGTACCTGGACCAGCTCGCCCGTTCCGGCGGGCTCGAGGACGGCCGGATCCGCGAGGCGCGCGCGACGCTGGCCGCCGCCGAGGCCGGCTCGTCGGGCGAGCACCGGCGGGCCCTGGAGCGGCTGGCCGTCGAGCTGGAGACCGACGCCTCCGGGGCCGGGGACCCGGCGAAGGTCCGGGCGCTGGCCGAGGCGGTGTCCGAGCTGGCGGGGACGATGCGCTGAGCGGGGCGGGGGCGGCGCGCAGAGGCGCTTCCGCACGGGGGCGCGTCGGCGACGAGCCTCAGTCGGCGTCGCTCCGGTCGCGCTCGGCCCGAAGCAGCTCCGCCGCCGGCGCGCCCAGGTCGACCGCCTCCCTCCCCGGCGCCTGCCCCTGGTCGCCGCCCTCCGCCAGCCGCT
>CAYZLN010000271.1:0-2741 GCA_964479295.1 uncultured Gemmatimonadota bacterium | reverse complement strand
CAGTTCGACCCGTCGCTGGACGAGGGCCTGACGGCGCCTCGTCCGGTGGACCAGTCGGCCGCGTGGGGCTACAGCGGGTGGCGGGTGGAGGGCGGCGTGGGCCTCGAGCTCGCCGGCCGCGTCCGCGTGGCGGGCGCGTACGCCTGGTCGGGGGACCTGACGGCGGAGCGGGACAGCGTGGTCACGATCGCGGGGGACCCCGACCGGCCCGCCGCCCGCCGGGAGTTCGGCATGCCGGAAACCGCCCGGATCGGCGCCAGCGCCCTGGTGACGGACGACTGGCTGCTGGCGGCGAGCGGCGGCTGGGCCGGGTGGTCGGCGACGGACGGCAGCCTGGACGACGCGAACGCCCGTGACGCCTATCGCGCCGGGGGCGGAGTGGAGTTCCGGGGACTCGAATTCGGCTCCGTCCCGGTCGACCTCCGCGCCGGCGGACGATGGCGGGAGCTGCCCTTCAGCCTCCCCGACCGCCGGCCCGCGGAGGAGACCGCCGTGACGTTCGGGCTGGGCACGGCGGTGGCCGGGGGCACGGGACGGCTCGACGTCGGGGTCGAGATCGGCTCCCGGGGCCAGCTCGACCGGACCGGGTTCGAGGAGAGCTTCCGCCGCTTCACCCTGACGGCGACCATCCGGCGGTAGGGCCCGGCGCGTCCGCGCCGCGGGCGCCGCCGGGTCCGATCCCGCGAGCGGGGCTGCGCCCGCCGGGACCCCCGGGTCGCCGACGCCCCCCGTCCGCCCGCTGGACCGCCGGCGCCTCTTCCTCCACTTTGTGATCGCCGGGCCCCGGGACGCCCGCGCCGGGAGCGGAGCGGCCCCGGGGACGTGCCCGGCCCCGAGTTGAGCGACGGTTGAGCAGGGCCCGCACACTCAGCCCGCGCCGAGGACACGATGTCGGAACTGGTCCAGCTCCGGAAGAAGGACGAGGGGAGCCGTACCGGCGCGCCCGGCGCGGCGCGCCCGGACGCTCCGTCGGGCTCCGGGGGACGGAGCCCGGTGACCCCCGTCAGCCGCAAGGTCTACATCGAGACCTACGGCTGCGAGATGAACATCAACGACACCGAGCTGATGGCCGGCGTCCTGGCCGAGGCCGGCTACCTCCGGGTGGACGAGCCGGGCGACGCCGACGTCATCCTCGTCAACACCTGCGCGGTGCGCGAGAACGCCGAGCAGCGCGTGCGCGGTCGGATCGGGCAGCTCCAGAAGCACCGGGACGACGGCCCGGACGACGACCTGGTGCTGGGGGTCACCGGCTGCATGGCCCAGCGGATCGGCGACGACCTGGTCCGCGACACGGACGGGGTCGACCTGGTGGCCGGGCCGGACTCGTACCGCGACCTGGGCGAGCGGATCGAGGAGATCCGCTTCGGCGACCGGCCCCGCGGCCAGGAGCTGCTGGAGCTGGACGCCACCGAGAACTACGAGGACATCGAGGCCGTCCGCGGGGAGGGGGTCAGCGCTTGGATCACCGTCCAGCGGGGCTGCGACCACCGCTGCACCTTCTGCATCGTGCCCTACGTCCGGGGCCCGGAGAAGAACCGGGCGCCCGAGGCGATCCTCTCCGAGGCCCGGGAGGCCGTCGAGCGCGGTTACACCGAGGTCACCCTCCTGGGCCAGACGGTGAACTCCTACGAGTGGGAGGACTGGGACTTCGCCCGGCTCCTGCGCCGGGTGGCGCGGGTGGAGGGGCTGCGCCGCGTCCGCTTCACCTCCCCCCACCCCAACGACGTGACCCCGGAGCTGCTGGACGTGATGGCCGACGAGCCGGCCGTGTGCCGCCAGCTCCACATGCCCGTCCAGTCGGGGTCGGACCGGATCCTGAAGCGGATGGTCCGGCGGTACACCTCCGACGAGTTCCTCGAGAAGGTGGGGCTCGTGCGGCGGAAGGTCCCCGGCATCGCGCTCAGCACGGACGTGATCGTGGGCTTCCCCGGCGAGTCGGAGGAGGACTTCCGGGAGACCCTGGAGCTGATGCGCACCGTTCGCTTCGACGACGCCTACCTCTACCGCTTCTCCCCGCGGGACGGGACGCCGGCCACGCGGTTCCCGGAGGAGGACTACGTGGACGGGGAGGTGGCCCAGCGGCGGCTCGAGGAGATCATCGCCCTCCACCGGGAGATCCAGGCGGAGGTGAACGCCTCCGAGGTCGGGGACGTCCGTGAGGTGCTCGTCGAGGACGAGGCGAAGAGCGACGGGGACGTGCTCGGGCGGACCGAGACGAACAAGGTCGTCGCCTTCCCGGGAGAGCCGGAGGAGGTGGGCGAGTACCGCCGGGTCCGCCTCGTGGAGACGACCGGGGCGACTTTCCGCGGACGGCGGGTGTCGTGAAGCACCTCGTCCGGGGCCTGAACGTCGTGTTGCTCGCGGGGCTCGCCGCGGGCTTCGCCGTGGCCAACGGAAACGAGCGGGTCACGGTGGAGCTCGGGCTGATCACCGTCCGGCGCGTCTCCCTCCCGCTGGTCGTCTTCGTCTCGGTCCTCCTGGGGATGCTGCTCGTGCTGGCCGCGGGCCTGAGGGCCGACCTGCGCACCCGCCGCCGCCTGCGGCGCTACCGGGAGCTGCTGGACCGCGGCGACTGAGCCGGCGGGGCCCGGCCGGTGCCCGGGCCGGGGCGTCCGCGGCGGGCCACGGTCCGGGTCCGGTCCGCCGGGACCAGAGGCGGGAGGCGCGGCGCACGGGGGCTCCTGACGTCGCCGCCCGTTGAGGCCCCGCCGGGCGGGGCCGCTGCTGTCGGCGGGGGTCGC
>CAYZLN010000270.1:0-2753 GCA_964479295.1 uncultured Gemmatimonadota bacterium | reverse complement strand
TCCTCCGAAGGCTGGGATGTCGGGTCGGGGGCGGGGGCTCGCCGGACGTCCCCGCACCGCTCCACGGCCCCACTCATGCAGAATCGGTTCCGGTGCGTGCGCCGGGCCCGGGCCGGCACTCGCCCCCCGTCCCCGTGTACGCGTCCGCGGCGCTACCGACGGCCCCTCCGCGCCGCGGCCCGAGCTCCGAAGCGCAGCGACGACGAACGGGAGAGACGATGCCCAGGCTCCGGACCCCACCCCTCGCCACCGCCCTGCTCACCCTCCTCCTCGCGGGGCCGTCCACCGCCCAGACCGGCGAGGAGATCATGGAGCGCGCGGTGGACGCCTACGAGGAGCGGGTGGCGGGGATCGAGGACTACACCGTCACCCAGCGGGTCGACGTGATGGGGCAGGCCCCCGTCACCAACCGCTTCGAGAAGCGGACGCGCGACGGGCGTCCGGTCTTCGTGCCGGCGTCCGGGGACGGCGGCGACGAGGCGCCCCGCGGATGGGGGAACCCGTACGAGCTCTTCCTCTCGATGGCCGACCGCGCCGGGCTCCAGGGCCGCGAGACCGTCGGCGGCCACGACGTCTGGACGCTCGCGGTGGACGACTTCGGCGGCATCGACGTCGGGACGATGACCCCGGCGGGGGCGCGCGGCGAGTTCGAGCCCGCCTCCGCGACGTTCCAGGTCGACGTCGAGAGCCACGTGATCCGCCGGCTCTCCATGCAGGGGGAGATGGTCACCGAGGACGCGGAGAACCCCATCCGGATGACCGTCCGGTTCAGCGACTACCGCGACCGGCAGGGCATGCTCTATCCCTTCCGCACCGAGATCACGGTGGACGGCATGGACGCGGTGATGACGGCCGGGGAGCGCGAGCGGGCGAAGCGGGAGCTCCGGCGGATCCGGGCCCGGCTGGACTCGCTGAGCGAGGCGCGGCGCGAGCGGCTCGAGCCCCAGATCCGCCCCCAGATCGAGCAGCTCGAGCAGGCGGTGGAGGAGGGTCGGGTGGAGGTCGCCGTGGTCGTGCAGGCGCTGGAGGTGAACCGGGGGGACGCCGGGAGCTGACCCGGCTCCGGCCCCCGACCCCGGCACGCCCCGGGTCCGGGCGTCGGCGGCCCCCGGCCCTGCGGCCCGCCCCGCTCGTCCCCCGGGGCCCTCGTCCCGGCTCGACCCGAGTCCCCCTCAGCGCACCGCCCCGCGGATGTAGTCCTTGAGGTGGCGGTTCTCGGCCTCGGCGTGCTTCCGGAGGTTGTTCACCACGTCGCCGATGGAGACGATGCCCCGGAGGTCGCGGCCGTCCATGATGGGCAGGTGCCGGACCCGGTTCCGGGTCATGATCTCCATGCAGTAGTGGATGTCGTCGTCCGGCGTGGCGATGATCAGGTCGGCGGTCATCGCGTCGCCGACGGACGTCGCCTCCAGGCGGCCGGGGTCGTCGGCGCCGAGCCGGAGGACGTCCCGCTCGGTGACGATGCCCGTCACCTCGCCGTCGTCGACCACCACGAGCGACCCGATGTCGTGCTCGACGAGGCGACGCATCGCGGCGAGGAGGCTGGTCCCGGGGCCGACGGTGACCACCTCGTGGCCCTTCCTGCGGAGAATCTCCCGGACCTTCATCGGAGCACCTCCCCCGAGAGGACAGGGGCGCGCGGCCGGGCCGGGGCCGGGCCGCGCGGGGCGGATCTCACAATGTGATCCCCGCGGGCAGGCCTGTCCAGAGGCCGCCGGGCTTCCCCTTCCACTCGCTGCCACGTATTCTGGGACGATGCGCCGCCGGGGCGGGGAGCGGACCGCCCGCTCCCCCGCCCGCGACCCGCGACCCGAACCCCCCGCACCCATGGCCCGATCCCGCCCCCCGACGTCGCCGGCCGCCCGCCGCCGGTCCCCTGGCCGGACCGCGGCCGCCGTGGCCCTGTCGCTCCTCGTCTCCGTCGCCTGCTCCGACGACGCCACCGGGCCGCCGGGGAACGGGGGCGGGGGCGGAGACGGCGTCACGCTCCAGCTCCAGGAGCTCGCCACGGGGATGGAGGCCCTGACCTACCTGACGTCGCCGCCCGGGGACGACCGGGTCTTCGTCCTGGAGCAGCCGGGCACCGTGCGCCTGCTGGTCGACGGCGAGGTGCGGCAGGATCCCTGGCTGGACATCTCCGGCGCGGTGGCGACCGGCGGCGAGCGCGGGCTGCTCGGGCTCGCCTTCCATCCCGACTTCGCCCAGAACGGCCGCTTCTACCTGGACTTCACGGTCGCCGGAGGCTCCGGCGGGGACGAGGGCGACACCCGGGTGGTCGAGTACACCCTGGACGACCCCGCGGCCGAGCAGGCCGGGTCCGCGCAGGCCGACACGCTCCTCGCCGTCGCGCAGCCCTTCTCCAACCACAACGGCGGCATGCTCGCCTTCGGCCCCGACGGCATGCTCTACGCGGCCCTCGGCGACGGGGGCGACGCCGGCGACCCCGAGGAGAACGGGCAGGACTCGACCACGGTGCTGGGCTCGCTCGTCCGCCTGGATCCGGACGCCGAAGAGCCGCACGTCCCCCCCGACAACCCGTTCGTCGGCCGCGAGGGCGACGACCGGATCTGGGCCTACGGCCTGCGGAACCCCTGGCGCTTCTCGTTCGACCCGCCCTCCGGGACCCTCTTCGTGGCCGACGTGGGCCAGAACGACGTGGAGGAGGTCAACGCCGAGCCCGCCGACGCCGCCGGCCTCGACTACGGCTGGAACGTCATGGAGGGCTCGAGCTGCTTCGAGCCGTCCTCCGGCTG
>CAYZLN010000269.1:0-2766 GCA_964479295.1 uncultured Gemmatimonadota bacterium | reverse complement strand
GCTCTTCACCGACCTGGACGTCGACGGCGATCCGGACCTGGTCCTGGCGCTCGAGTGGGGGCCGGTCCGGGTCTTCGAGAACGACGGCGGGGGTCGGTTCACGGACGCCACCGGGCGCTGGGGCCTGGAGCGCCTCACGGGCCGCTGGAACGGCCTGGCCGCGGGCGACCTGAACGAGGACGGCCGTCCCGACCTCGTGGTCACCGCCTGGGGGAAGAACACGCCCGACGGGGCCTCGAGCGAGCGGCCCCTGGTCGCCGCCTACGGGGACGTGGACGGCAACGGGACGCTGGACGTCCTCGAGGCGCGGTGCGACACGGCCCTGGGCGGCCTCGTGCCCCTGCGTTTCCTGCCCGCCCTCCAGAACGCCCTGCCCTTCCTGCGGCGCTCGGTGACCTCCTTCCGGACGTTCGCCTCCATGACGCTCGAGGACCTGATGGGCGGGCGGCTCGACGACATGCGCCGCCTCGAGGCGGTCACCCTCTCCCACCACCTCCTGCTCAGCCGCCCGGACGGCGAGCCCGGCTTCGAGGTCCGCGAGCTGCCGACGGAGGCGCAGCTCGCCCCGGCTTTCTTCGCCGCCGTGTCCGACGCCGACGGGGACGGCCACGACGACGTGCTCCTGGGACAGAACTTCTTCCCGACCCGCCCCGGTCGCCCGTCGCTGGCCGCGGGACGGGGCCTGTGGCTCGAGGGTGACGGGACGGGGGGGCTGAGGCCGGTTCCCGGCGGGCAGTCGGGGGTCGAGGTCTACGGCGACGTCCGTGGCGGCGCCCTGGCCGACGTCGACGGCGACCGACGCGTCGACCTGGCTCTGAGCCAGAACGGCGCCCCGACCCGGCTCTACCTGAACCGGGAAGCGCGGCCCGGGCTCCAGGTTCGGCTCGACGGACCGCCGACCAACCCGCGGGCGGTGGGAGCCGCTCTCCGGATCGTCTACGACGACGGGTCGGCCGGCCCGCGACGCGAGGTCCAGTCCGGCGGCGGATACGGCTCGACGGGGTTCCACCACACCCTGCTGGGGCTTCGTCGGAACGCCCGGCCCGATTCCTTGCGCGTCACCTGGCCCGACGGCTCGCGGACGACCCGGGCCCTGCCGTCCGACGCCGGTACCATCCGGCTGGAGTGGGACGGCCCGGGGAGGCCCTGAGCCACTTCGCGAGCCGGGACTCCTCGCCCCTTCGCAGCCCGACGCCTGCCTACGGCCGACCCCGGCGCCGGACGGTCCCCTCCTCCGCGGCACGGGCGATCCCGCGGAGCATCCCGCGAAAGACCAGGGCGTGGACCGGGTAGAGGAGGTACCAGTAGGCGAGCCCGGCCAGCCCCAGCGGGTCGAAGATCGCGGTCTGGCGGATCCGGGCCGCGGGACCACCATCCCAGCCCTCGACGTCCGGCCTCTCCGCAAGCGGCTCGACCTCGAACTCGAGCCACGCCCGCCCCGGGAGCTTCATCTCCGCCCGGAGGCGGAGCCTCCGGTCCTCCTCCACCTCCTCCACCCGCCAGAAGTCGACTGTGTCGCCCGGGTGGAGCCGCTCCGGGTCCCGGCGTCCCCTCCGCGAGCCGACGCCCCCGACGAGCAGGTCCAGGAAGCCCCGGAGGCTCCAGAGTCCGTCGCCCCAGTACCAGCCCGTCGCCCCGCCGATCCGCCGGAGGGGCCGGAACGCCTCCTCCGGCGCGCAGGCGACGTCGACGGCCCGCGAATCCACGATCCGGCTTCCGAACCGGCGGCCGCCCCAGCCCGCCTCTCCGTCCCCGTCCCCGACCCCGGCCGACGACAGGGCGTCCGACCACCGGGTGCGGGCCAGCTCCGCGTCCTCCATCTCCCGGGCCCTCCGGATGGCCTCGGCGATCCCCATGGGCCGAACGTCGAAGACCCGCAGGGCCCGGTCGTCGGTCACCACGGTCTCGTTCTGGAGGCTCGTGACGAGCTTACGGCCCACCCGGGCGTAGAGCGGCGTCACGAGACCCAGCCACAGGCTCGACAGCCGGGGGCTCAGCAGCGGGATCGGGACCATGAGCCGCCGGAGGCCCCGCTGCCGGGCGTACTCCCGCATGATCCCCCCGTAGGAGATCCGGTCCGTGCCGCCGATCTCGAACACGGTGCTCTCCGGCAGCTCCACGTCGAGGGCGCCCGCCAGGTAGTCCACCAGGTCCTCGATCGCGATCGGCTGGGTGCGGGTCCGGACCCACCTGGGCGTCACCATGACCGGGAGCCGCTCGACCAGCGACCGGATCATCTCGAAGGAGAGGCTCCCCGAGCCGATCACGATGGCGGCCTGGAACTCGGCGGTGGGCACACCCGACTCCCGCAGGATCCGGCCCACCTCCTGCCGGCTCTCCAGGTGACGCGAGAGGTCGCCGCTCTCGCCCAGCCCCCCGAGATAGACCATCCTCGAGACACCGGCTCGGCGCGCGGCCTCGGCGAAGTTCTCTGCGGCCCGCCGGTCCCGCTCCTCGAAGTCCCCGGAGGAGCCCATGGAGTGGATCAGGTAGTAGACGACGTCGACGCCCTCGAAGGCGGGCCCCAGCGTGTCGAGGTCGAGGACGTCCCCCTCGACGACCGACGTGTCGGGCCCCACCCGGTCCCGCAGGTGCCCGGGGCGTCGCGCCAGGCACCGCACCCGCTCGCCGCGACGTTCCAGCTCGGGGAGGAGCCGTCCGCCGACGTAGCCGGTCGCCCCGGTGAGGAGCACCAGGCGCTCGCCGGGAGGGCTCACCAGCTCACGCGCACCCCGAGCTGGGCCTGCCACTGGGAGTCGGGCACGC
>CAYZLN010000268.1:0-2776 GCA_964479295.1 uncultured Gemmatimonadota bacterium | reverse complement strand
GGATCGCCGACCTGGCCACCAACATCGGCGAGGACGTGGTCTACCTGGTCCGGGGGACCATCAGCCGCCACGGCGGGCCCGAGGATCAGCAGGAGAGGGAGGAGCTGGAGGCGCGGGAGGGCTGAGCTCCGCGGCCCGGCGTCGCGTCAGAAGTCCACCTGGGCGTTGAGCGCGAACTCCCCGTCGGCGAGGGCCGGCCCCCGCCGGGCGCCGGCGAGGCCCACCGCGTACTGGAAGCCGATCTTGGTCTCGTAGCCCGGGAAGAGGTTGAGGCCGAAGACCAGGAAGTCGGTGCCCTGGCCCGCTTCCTCGTTGACCGCCCTCCCGTCGACCGATCCGAGGACGTCGTTCAGCGCGTCCCACCGGACGACGCCCTCGATGGCGCCCAGGAAGCTGTACCCCCCCTCGAGGTAGGCGCCCTCGGCCACGACGTCCCCGTCCGCCCCCGGCGCAGCGGCCGCCTCGGGGTCGAACGTCCCCCGGAGGTACTCGCCCCGAACGAAGACGCCGCGGTAGCCCGCCTCCAGGTCCACGCCCCAGAGGAAGCGGTCGCCCCGGAAGGAGGTCAGGTCCAGCCGGGGGGTGCGCGGCGTCAGCTCCCCGGCGGGCCGGTCGGCCATCCCCGCCAGCGGGGCGGCGCTGTCGCTGGAGAAGGCGACGCTGGCGCCCAGCTCGACCTTCAGCTCGTCGTAGAAGCGGGCGGTCCCCAGCGGGGCGTACCGGGCCCGGGCGGCCCACAGGAACCCGCCCCCGTCGTTCTCCAGCCCGCGGCCCGTGCCGTTGAAGACGCCGCCCCGGTAGAGGAGGCGGTCGTCCAGGGCCTCGCCGGCGAGCTGGAAGCCCACCTGCCGGCCGGGCGCCACGAGCTGCGTGACCTGCGACCGCTCGACGAAGGTGATCTCGCCCTTCCCCTGGAGCGCCTCCCGGCCGAACGGCGCCTTGAACTGGCCGATCTCGGCGGCGACCTGGGGGACGACGGGAAGCGAGAGGCGGGCGTCGAGCAACTGGAGCTCGTCGCTCCGGGCGTCGAACTCGCCCTGCACGAAGTAGTCGAAGACGATCCCGATCTCCCCGGAGGCCCGGAGCCGGGCGTCGTGGATCCGGAAGCCGTCGTCCCGACCGAGCTCGGCCGGCCCCACCTGGAGGCCCGTCCGCAGCAGGCCGCCCCACTCGATCGTCGGCCCCTCGTCCTCGCCGCCCTGCTGGCCGGCGAGGGGGGGCGGAGCGAGCAGGAGGGCCGCGGCGAGGACGGCGGCCGCCAGCGGCGCGAAGGCCGCCCCGTCACCCCTCGTGCGGTCCCGACCGTCGCCCGTCGTCGTCCCTCGTCCGCTCATCGTCGCCCTTCCCTCGTCGTCCGCCGTCGTCTTCCGGCCCGCTGCGCCCGACGCCCGGGGCCAGCCACCTCCATCCCCCGAGGCCGATCAGCACGTTCATCCCGAAGTGGGCCGCCACCGCGGGAAGGAGGCTGCCCGTCCGGACCACCGGCGCCGCGAGCAGGACGCCCAGGAGAGTGGCCCGCAAGACCCCCGCCGCGCGCTGGTAGCCGTGGGCGAGGCCGAAGGAGAGGGAGGTGACCACGACCGCCGGCCACGCGGCGCCGGTCCAGGCCTCCACCACGTGGAGGGCGAAGCCCCGGTAGACGTACTCCTCGCAGACGGCCGCGGCGAGGGCGAGCAGGACGAACCAGGCCTTCTCGCGGCGACCGCGGGGGAGCAGGAACAGGACCGCCCGGCTCTCCTCCCACCCCAGGCGGCCGGCGAGGCGGCTGACGCCCCCCACCGCCCCGAGGCCGCCGACGGCGGCCACCGCTCCGGCCGCCAGCCCGGCGGAGAGGTCGCCGACGAGCCAGCCGACCTCCCGTCCTCCGAGCCCGGCCCAGGCGGCCACGGCCCACGTGACGCCGGCGACCAGCAGGAGGGAGAGGGCCGCCGAGAGGTAGAGGGGGGTCCGGTCGTCGACCTCGTCGAGGACCTCCTCGAGGGTCTCCTCCCCCGTGGTGAGCAGGGGGAGGCCCACCAGCAGGAGGACGACGAACCCCCGGGCCGCGAAGCCGGCGTCCACGTCCCCGTCCGATCAGGGCGCCACACGGGCGCCCGGGATCAGCTTCAACCGGATCGGGACGAGACCACCGCCAGCAGGGCGGGCACGAAGACGGTCACCCACGACGCGTCGACCTGCCCGGCCAGCTTGAGGCCCGCCAGGACGACGGTGCCTGCGACGAGCAGCCCCTCGGTCCAGCCGACGTTCATCGCGCGCCTCCGCTTCGCTCGAGTCCGTCCCGGATCCGGCCGCGCCCCGAGGGCCGTGCAATCCGCGTACCCGCGCGCCCGCCGTCCGTTGACAGCCGCCTGCGGGGTCGAGACGTTTCGTCCGTCATGCTCGACGTGGCCCTCTCCCAGCTCCGGCCCGTGAAGGCCGACCCGGCGGCGACCCTCGACCGGGTCTCGGAGGTCTTCGGCCGGGTGGCCGCGGCCGACCGGCCGCCCCGGGTCCTGCTCTTCCCGGAGAGCGCCCTCACGGGCTACTTCCTGGAGGGCGGGGTGCGGGAGTGCTCGCTCGAGGCCGGCGATCTCTTCGACCGCCTGCGCGCACGGTGGCGAGAGGCGTCCGACGGCCGCCCCCTGGAGGTGGGGATCGGCTTCTTCGAGCGGCATCGGGACCAGGTCTACAACACCGCGATGTACGCCGAGCTGGGCGGCGAGGCGCCGCGGATCCTCCACCTCCACCGGAAGGTCTTCCTCCCCACCTACGGCGTCTTCCAGGAGGACCGGTTCGT
>CAYZLN010000267.1:0-2785 GCA_964479295.1 uncultured Gemmatimonadota bacterium | reverse complement strand
TGAAGTGGCCGTAGACCTTGGCCACGCCGTACGGGCTCCGGGGGTAGAAGGGGGTGTCCTCGTCCTGGGGCGTCTCCTGCACCTTGCCGAACATCTCCGACGACGACGCCTGGTAGAAGCGGATCGACGGGTCCACGTGCCGCAGCGCCTCCAGCACGCGCGTCACGCCCAGGGCCGTGAACTCGCCCGTCAGGAGCGGCTGCTTCCACGAGGTGGGCACGAAGGACTGGGCCGCCAGGTTGTAGAGCTCGTCGGGCTCCGAGCGCTCGAGGGCCTCCACCAGCGAGAGCTGGTCGAGGAGGTCGGCCTCGTAGAGCGTGATCCGGTCGCGGAGGTGGTGGATCCGCTCGAAGCGCGAGGTGGAGGCGTGGCGGACCACGCCGTGCACGTCGTAGCCCTTCTCCAGCAGGTGCTCGGCCAGGTACGAGCCGTCCTGGCCGGTGATGCCGGTGACGAGGGCGGTCTTCGCCATGGATCGGGGCCTTTCTCGGTCGGGCGGACGCGGGCGCGGATGCCGCCGGGCTCCCGGAGTCGGGTCGCGGGGCGGCGGCCCGCCGGGCGGAGCTCCCGGAGCTCGACGGCGTCCGATCGGGAGCCCGGGCGGCGCTCTCGGAGCCCTACGGTACCGGGGACGGAGCCCCGAGGCCAGCGGGAGGGGCGCGGTGGCGGCCGCCGGAGAAGGGGGAGGCGCCGCGCGGGCGGCGCCCGGCGAGGCGGTGGGGGACGAGCGGCGGCCTCAGGCCGCCGGGGCCCCCTCGCTCTCGGCGATGTGGCCGACGGTGCGCCTGAGCCCCTCGGACAGGTCGACGCTGCGGTCCCAGCCCCGGCCCTCCAGCTTCGACGGGTCCAGGGCGTTCCGCCGCAGCTCGCCGGGGCGCTCGGCCTCGTGGCGGACGTCGACCCGCCGGCCGGTGGCCTCCATGAGCGTCCGGCCCAGCTCGTTCACCGACACCTGCCGTCCCGTCCCCACGTTGAAGGCCACGTCGTCGGGCTCCTCCGGGTCCTCCAGCTCCATCTCCGAGGCCAGCAGATTGGCCCGGGCCACGTCGCCCACGTAGACGTAGTCGCGGGTCTGCTCGCCGTCGCCGTAGACGGTCAGGGGGCTGCCCTCCAGGAGGCGCCGCGCGAAGATCGCCACCACGCCCGCCTCGCCGTGGGGGTCCTGGCGGGGGCCGTAGACGTTGGAGTAGCGCAGCGACACCGCCTCGAGCCCGTGCACCCTCCGGTAGTAGTGCAGGTAGTGCTCGCCGGCGAGCTTGCTCACCCCGTAGGGCGACAGCGGGCGCTTCGGGTGCGTCTCGGGGATCGGAAGTCGGTCGGTGTCGCCGTAGACGACGCCGCCGGAGGAGACGTAGATCACGCGCTCCGTGCCGTGCCGCCGCGCCTGCTCGAGGACGTTCAGGAGGCCGTCCACGTTGATCGCCGCGTCGTGGCGGGGGCGCTCGACCGACACGCGGACGTCGATCTGCGCCGCGTGGTGGTTCACCAGGCCGAAGCTCCGGCGGTCGAAGAGGTCCTCCAGGCGGTCGGAGCGGATGTCCATCTCCACCAGCTCCACCCCGTCGGGGACGTTCTCCCGGCGGCCGCCGCTGAGGTCGTCGACGGCCACGACCTCCCGGCCGGCGTCCCGGTACGCCTCGCAGACGTGGGAGCCGATGAAGCCGGCGCCCCCCGTGACGAGGACGGCGTCGTCAGCCACCGATCGGCCCTCCCCCGGCCGGCGGCGGGGCCCCGTCTCGGTCCGCGGGGCGTTCGGCGTCGTCCCCCGGGCCCGTCGCGCCCCCGAAAGAGCCGCCCGGCCACACGTCCCCGGCGTCGGCCTCGTCTCCGCCACCGTCCCCTCCCTCCGGGCTGGTGAGACGCCACACCACCGCCCCGCGCCGGTCGAGGCACCAGACCCGGTCGTCCGTCCGGAGGAGCTCGTCGTCCAGCACCTCCCGGCGGCTCTCGGCGGGGGCCCGACGGTCGCGGACGTAGCGGTAGCCGCTCACCCGGAGGCCGTCGGGGGCCAGCGAGAGGTCGGTCACCGTCCACTCCGAGCCGTCGCCGCGCCGCATCTTCCAGCGGACCTCGCCGACCGCGGCCCCGCTGTCGGGGCCGGCGTCGACGGTGCCGTCGCCCGGAGGCCGGAGGGGGTCGTCAGCGTCCACGAGGCCACTCCTCTCCCGGATCAGGATCGGGGGTCGGGGGCGTCGTCGCCCAGGGTCGAGCGGACCCGGGCGAAGTCCGGGTCCACGCGCTCGAGGCGCTCGTAGTACTCGGCGGCCCTGTCGTCCTGGCCGAGCTTCTCGTGCGCGCGCCCGAGGTAGTAGAGGACGTCGGCGACGTCCTCGTCGCTCTCGCCCGACAGCTCCAGGGCGCGCTCGAGGATCTCGGCGGCGTCGCGGTACCGCCCCCGGGCCACCAGGTAGTGGGCCAGCATCTCGAAGGTCTCCAGGGGCGGGAGCGCGTCCGGGCCCGTGGCCTGGTAGGCCTGCGTGGCCGCGTGCAGCCAGGGCATCTCCCGGATGGAGTTCTCGAACTCCGTCCAGAGCCGCATGCCCAGCTCCCGCCGGGCCTCCTGCTCCTCGGGCGACGCGGCCTCCGGGGTGGCGTGGGCCGCCCCGGCGCGCTTGCCCGACTGGCGCTTCTCCTCCAGCTCCCCCACGTCGAGCCGGGCCAGACCGGACTCGGCGGCCTGGTTCTCCGGGTCGAGCTCGAGGACCCGCCGGTAGAGGGCCCGGGCGCTCCGGCGCGCCCCGTCCTTCGCCAGCGCGTCGGCGAAGTCGAGGCTCGCGGCCACGAG
>CAYZLN010000266.1:0-2788 GCA_964479295.1 uncultured Gemmatimonadota bacterium | reverse complement strand
CCACACGGTCGTGCCCTCTCCCACCCGGCTCTCGACCCCGACCTCGCCGTCGTGGGCGGCGACCAGGTGCTTGACGATGGAGAGGCCCAGCCCGGTCCCGCCGGTGTTCCGCGCCCGGCCCGCGTCGGCGCGGTAGAAGCGCTCGAAGACGCGGTCGCGGTGGGCCTCCGGGATCCCGGGCCCCTCGTCGGAGACGGTGACCGTCACCTCCCCGTCGTCGCGGCGGGAGGCGACGCGCACCGCGCCGTCCTCCGGGGCGAAGCGTCGGGCGTTCTCCAGCAGGTTCCGGAGGATCTGACGGACGGCCTCGGGGTCGGCCGACACGTCGGGCGCGTCGGAGAGGTCGGTCTCCAGCCGGGGCTGTCCGTCGTCGGGCGCCCGGGCGAGCTCCCTCCAGACCGCCCGGACGGCGTCCTCGAGACGGACGGTCTCCGCCTCCGGCTCCCACGCCCCGGCCTCGATCCGCGACAGGTCCAGGAGGTCGTCCACGAGGCGCCGCATCCGGGTGGCGTTGTCCATGATCCGCCCGGCGAACTCCGTGACCTTCTCCCGCGGCAGGTCCGGGTCGACGAGGGGCTCTGCGAAGCCGAGCACGCTGGTGAGCGGCGTCTTCAGCTCGTGCGAGACGTTGGCGACGAAGTCCCGGCGGACGCCCTCCAGGCGCCGCAGCCGGGTGAGGTCCCGGAGGACCGCGACGGCGCCCCGGGCGTGGGGGCGGACGTCCACGAGCACCGTCCGGTCGCCGAGGCGGATCTCCCGGCTGCCCTGGCGGCCCTCGAGGCCCTCCTCCAGGGCCTCGGAGACGTCGGGGTCCCGGAAGAGGGTCTCGAAACGGGTCCCGCGGACGTCGCGGCGTCCGACCCGCTCGCGGAACGCGGCGTTGGCGCGCCGGACGGCCCCGTCCCGGTCCACCAGGGCCACGCCCTCGTCCATCCGGTCGAACAGCTCCCCGAGCTCGTCGGCCCGCGCGCGGTCGGCCTCCGCTTCCTCCATCCGGTCGGCCAGCCGGTTGACGGTCTGTGCGAGCTCCCCCGCCTCCCCCCGGCTCTCGCGCAGCCGCCGTCCGGGGTCGCCCGAGGCGAGGGCCTCGGCGTCCCTCCGGAGCTCCCGGAACGGCCCGACCACGAAGCGCTGGAGCAGCCCGGCGGCCAGGACCAGCAGGAGCGCCGCCCCGGCGCCCACCGCCATCACCGTGCGGCCGGCGCGGTCGGCGAGGGCCGAGACCTCGCGCTGCGGCACGGCCACGCGGACCGCCCCCCGGGGATGGGGGACCGCCACGTAGAGGAGGGGCAGCGCCAGGGTCTCGCTCACCCGCCGGTCGGAGCCGGTCCGGCCGTCGAGGGCCGCCCGGACCTCCGGCCGGTCGGCGTGGCTCGGGAGCTCGGGGATCCGGTCGGCGGGGATGCGGGAGTCGCCGAGCACCCGGCCGTCCGGGGCGACGAGCGTGACCCGGACGCCGGCCGTCTCCCCGAGCCGGTCGGCCAGGGAGTCGGCGAGCGGGCGGTCGCCCACGGCGGCCCCCGCCAGCCGGGCCTGGCGGGTGAGCTGGTCCACCGTCTCTTCGCGCGCGGCCTCCGCGAGCTCGGCCTGCGACCACCACAGGAGCGCCCCCAGGGGGAGGCCGAGCGCCAGGAAGGCGACCGCCAGGATCCTCAGGCGGACGGTCATGGTCGGGGCCGTGCCGTGCCGTGCGCTACTTGTCCAGGGCCCTGAACCGGTAGCCGAAGCCCCGGACGGTCTCCACCAGGTCGCCGGCCTCGCCGAGCTTGGAGCGGAGCCGCGCCACGTGCATGTCCACGGTGCGGGTCTCGATGTCGGCCTCGGTGTCCCACACCGAGCGCAGGAGCTCCCGGCGGGACTGGACCCGGCCCCGTCGCTCCATCAGGACCGTGAGCAGGCGGAACTCCAGGGGCGTGAGGTCGAGCTCGTCGCCGTCCACCAGGGCCCGCCGCCCGTCGAGGTCGAGGTCGACCGGGCCCACCGAGAGGACCCGGTTCGACGCCACCGGCTCGGCGGCGGCCCGCCGCAGGAGGGCCTTCGCCCGCAGGACCAGCTCCCGGGCGCTGAACGGCTTGGTGACGTAGTCGTCGGCCCCGATCTCGAACCCCCGCACCCTCTCCTCCTCCTCCTTCCGGGCGGTGAGCAGGATCACGGGGATCTCGTGGGTCTCCTCGTCCTCCCGGAGGGTCTTCAGCACCTCGTACCCGTCCACGTCCGGGAGCATGAGGTCGAGGACGACGAGGTCCGGGTGCTCGTCGCGGGCGGAGGAGATCGCGCTCCGCCCGTCCACCGCCGTGCTCACCCGGAATCCGCTCCGGCTGAACTGGTAGACGAGGAGGCTGAGGATGTCGGGCTCGTCGTCGACGACGAGGATGCGGTCGTCTGACATGGTGTCCTCGGTCGGCGCGGGGCGGAGAGGCCGGACGCCGGTCCGGTCCTTCCCCGGTTCTCCGCTGGCATGGGCCCGCGGCGACAGGAAGAGCGCACGGAGAAGATAGACGCCGGCCGTCCGAGGGGCCAAGCGGACGGTGGGGATCCGGCCCCCGCGCCGGCCCCGGTTCGTTTCCCCTCCGGGGGCGGGGCATATTGTCCCGGCCCGGCCGGCGACGGGCCGGCCGGGACCGGAGCGCCGGAAGTCTCGGACGGAAGCCGACGGAGGCACGGGGACGCCGATGGAGATGGTCGCGCTGGCCCGGAGGGCCGTCGGTGCGGTCACGCCGCCCGGGCTCCCGTCCGTCGAGCTGCTGGGCACGGCGGGCTATCTCCTGGTGCTCGCCCTGCTGGCCCC
>CAYZLN010000265.1:0-2815 GCA_964479295.1 uncultured Gemmatimonadota bacterium | reverse complement strand
GGAAAGTTTCAGACGGCCCGCCGGGGGCCCGGGGCCGCGGCGGAGGCCGGCCCGTGGAGAGGGCTCGCCGCGCTCTTCGTGGCCGGGACGGCTCGCATCTGATCGTTCGCCCGGATACCCCTCTCCACGGGCCCTCCTCCTTCGCGACAGGTTCCCTCCGGCCCTCGGGGAGACGTCCCGGCACAGGCCCGGGAAACCAGCGGCCGGAGATCGTCGGTGGCGACCCGCTGGTCCCGGCTCAGGCGCCGCCCGGCCCGCCGAGGCCCTTCCACCAGATGATGGCGTTGTGGGCCGCCAGCCCCACGGCGTAGAGCCCGCCGAAGACGATGTGGGCGACGGCCATGGCCGTGACCCAGCCGGAGGCCGTCAGCACCTGGATCAGGTAGCCCGTCAGGATCATGGGCACCACCGTGGCCACGGTGACCAGCGCCGTGCGCCGGCTCACCCTCACCCCGGAGACGATGTGGTCCCAGACGTGGTCGACGGCGATCAGGCCGAGGGCGAAGATCAGGGCCGGGGAGGCCACGATGTGGGCCTTCAGGAGCCACGGCTGCCACGGGTGGTTGACCACCGAGTATTCGCCCCCGCCCTCGACGAGGTACTTCACGGCGAAGTAGGCGACCCCGGTGACCACGGTGAGGAAGGAGGTGACCCACACCGACCACTTCTGGAACCGGCTCACGGCGGCCCGCCCCCGGCGCCCCGAGCGTCCCGACCGGGCCCGGTCCCGCCGGCGGCCGCTGCGTCGGAGGCGCCGTCGTCGGCGGCGCCCAGGGGATCGATCACCCGATGGAGGGCGAGCGACCGCCGCACGGCGTCCTCCACGGCGTCGGAGGTGAGCGTGGCCCCGGTGATGTTCGGGACGTCCCGGGCCGAGCCGTCGGAGAGGCGGACCCCGCCGAACTCGTCCAGCCACCCGCCGGGCGGGCGGTACTCCTGGGGCTCGTCGAAGCGGAGCACCTCGACGCGCTCCACCCGGTCGTCGGGCCCGACGACGATCATCAGCACCTCCGTCAGCGTCCGCACCGGGTGGGCGTCGAAGTAGGCCACGCCCACCGGCTCGCCGTCCCGGCGCGCCACGTAGTGGGTGACCAGCGGCTCCTCGACCTCGACCCCGGATCCGGCCAGCTCGGCGGCCCGCTCCACCTCGGCGGGCTCGAGGAAGGCCGTCCGGCGCTCGATCTCGGCGTCCCCGCCGAACGCCATCCGGAGCGCCTCGTCCTGGCTCAGCACCTCCGTCTCCTGGGCGGCGGCGCCCCGGGGCGCCACCGACAGGAGGACCGCTGTGGCGGCCGCCAGCGCGACGGCCACCGCGGCCCGGGCTCCCCCGGGCTCCACGGCGGCCGGCGCGGCGGCACGGCGGCCCCGGACGGGCCGGGGGATCGGGGGACCGGTCACGGCCCCCGTCCCCCGTCGCCGGCGTCTCGAGGCAGGCGCGGCGTCACGGTCAGAACAGCCAGCCGATCGCCACGTTGAACTGGTCCACGCCGGTCTCGGCCTCCGTGGAGTGGATCTGGTAGTCGGCCTTCACGATCCCCCCGGGCACCGGCTTCCAGGCGGCCCCCAGCGACACGATCGTGCGGTCGTTGGCCGGGTCGGCGGAGAACCCGTCGGGCACGTCGTCCTGGGTGTTCACCTGCTCCCAACGCACGTAGGGCAGGAGCTGGTGGTCGGTCTCGGCCTGGTGCAGCAGGTCGTAGCCCGCCTGCAGGTAGCCGCCCACCATCCCTTCTCCGATGGACTCGTCGCCGGTGAAGCCGTGGACGGCGTTCAGCTCGGGGACGTCGTCGACGTCGGCCGTCGCGAAGAGCCCGCGCAGGTCGAAGCCGCGCGCCTTGTACTCGGCGTGGCCCTCCCAGATGAGGGTGGAGCCGCCGATGACGGCGTCGCCGGCCGGGTCGGTGGGGTCGGGCGTGTCGTGGGCCGTCTCGCCCAGGAAGACCGACGTGCCCACCCGGAGCCCGCGGACGCCGGTCCAGTCGACGCGGGCGACGCCGGCCATGTCCTCGGCCAGCGCCTTGCCGCCCTTCTGGCGGCCGCCGCGGATCCCGCCGGCGTCGAAGCCGCTGGCGGGCGAGTCGCCCGAGCCCACGGCGTCGAAGCTGTTGATCGCGTAGGCGCGGTACTCCAGGTCGCCGGTCTCGCCGAAGACGCCGAGCCCGTTCGCGCGCCACGTGCTGGGGATGATGACGCTCTCGGTCACCGGCCGCTCCGAGCCCAGGAAGGTGGGCGGCTCGTGGATCTCGTTGAGGAAGCCCATCGGCGGAAGCAGCAGCCCGCCCCGGAGGTTGAAGGCGTCGTCGAGGCGGTAGTCCAGGTAGGCGAACTCCATCGACGCCGACCCGGTCCCGCCGCTCGTGGTGGCGTGCTCGAGCTCGATCTCCGAGTTGAAGATGACGTCGTCGCTGAACTTGTATCCGACGTAGACGATGGCCCGGAGGGCGTCGATCTGGTCCCGGGCCGAGGACGGGGTCCCGTCCTCGCGCTCGTCGGCGAAGTTCTCGTAGATCACCTCGCCGTAGCCCCCGATGGAGACGCCGCGGTCGACCCGGTAGACCTTGGAGGCGGCCGGCGCCAGGCCGTAGACGCTGGTGTCGGCCCGGACGACCTCCTGGCCGAGGCGCATCTGCTCGATCTGCCGCAGCACCGTCTCGAGCTTCTGGCGCAGCTCCTCGACCTCGGTGGTGTCCTGCCGGGCCAGGCGCTCCTGGAGCTGCTCGACCTCCCGCTCGAGGCTGTCCAGGCGGGCTTCCCGGTCCCGCTCCTGCGCCGCGGCCGGGGCCGTCAGGGCGCCGAAGGCCAGCACGGCCAGGCA
>CAYZLN010000264.1:0-2820 GCA_964479295.1 uncultured Gemmatimonadota bacterium | reverse complement strand
GGTTCTCGGGCGCTGAAGCGGCAGTGTGAGAGCTCATGGGTCTCTCCTCTCGGGCGGAAGGGCCATCGCCGTGTCGTGGGCCGGCCGTCAGGGCCGGGACCTTACCGAACAGAACCCGAACACAGTATAAGAGCGCCGATCTCGGCCCTTCAGATCGGCGCCTGCCGCCCGAACCGGGGGGCGTCGAGACATCGGGTGACCCTCGGGCGGAGAGGGGCGGCCAGGCGAGGCGCCAGGCGCCCCGGTGGGGACGATCGCGAAGGGTCCGGGAGCGAACGATTGCTGCCTTCGAAATCTGTCAACCCCCGTCCGCCGGTTCGGAAACCGGTTGGTTCGGGGTTGTCGGCCGCCCCGCGCGTCTCCGCGGAAACGTCGGTGGCCCCGGCGGCAGCCACCCGGACCGACGCCCCGCCCACGTCTCCGCGGAAACGTCGCCCTTCCTGTGCACCTGCCCCCGGCTGATCCAGGCCCTCGCCCGCCGGTCTTCGCGCGACGTCCCCCCCGGCGGCAGCCGGCCGGCGCCCGGCGGCCGCGTCTCCGCGGGAGCGTCGTCCGCCGCGTCGCCGCGGAGATCAGGCTGCCGGGGCCCTACAGACTCCCGGGGATGCCTCCGGGTCCCCGCCGGGGCCGGCCCCGACGCCGGCATCCGGGCGAGCATACCGCCCGGGAACTATTTTCCCTCCGCCGGCATCGCTCCAGTAGAGGGCAGTCGCCCGCCGGAGGGTGGTCGCCCAGCGAAGGGCGGTCGTCCAGCGAAGGGAAGGCGTCCAGCGGAGGGCGGAGCCGCCGAGCGGAGAGTACTCGCCGGGTCGCAGGCGGAGGCTCGCGCCGCGAACATCCCCGCCAGCCGGGAGGCAACCGGACCCCATGGAACCGGCCCCGTGAACGAGGGAGACGCCCGGGAGGGCTCCGAGGCGGCCTGGTTCGAGGAGGAGGTGATGGCGCTCCTCCCCGACCTGACGAGCGCCGCCCGCTACATGGCCGACCGCCGCGCCGAGGCGGAGGACGTCGTCGCCGAGGCGGTCGCCCGGGCCTGGGAGCACCGGGAGGACCTCGAGGACCGGGACCGGTTCCGGGGCTGGATCTTCCGCATCCTCCGGAACTGCTATCTCGGGCGGCGGCGGAAGGAGGACCGGGGGCCCGAGGAGGTGCCGCTTCCGGGCGAGGACGAGGACGAGCCCTCGTTCTCGCTCTTCGAGCGGCTGCACCAGCCCTTCCTTCTGTGGTGGGGCGACCCGGAGGAGGAGTTTTTCGACCGGCTGCTGCAGGAGGACCTGGAGCGGGCCGTGGAGCAGCTCCCGGAGGTCTACCGGTCCGTGCTGGTGCTGGCGGACGTCCAGGGGCTGAGCTACGATGAGATCGCCGACGCCCTCGACGTCCCCGTGGGAACCGTCCGCTCGCGACTGTCGCGGGCGCGGTCCCGGCTGCAGGAGACGCTGTGGGATCACGCCGTCGACGCCGGCCTGCGGGAGCCGCGGGACGAGGACGGCGGCGCTGGGAACCGGAAGACACGGGACGCCTCGGGGTCGAGCCCGTGAGACGAGCCCCGAGGGACCGGGAACGAACCGCGGCTCCACGAGCGGGAGGACGCCCGAGATGAGCGAACCGGACCGCATCGAGTGCGAGGAGGCGATCCGCCGGCTCGCGGAGTACCTGGACGGCGAGCTGCAGGAGGGCGAGGCCGACGAGCTCGAGCGGCACCTGGAGACCTGCCGGAGCTGCTGGTCCCGGGCCGAGTTCGAGCGCCAGCTCCGGGAGCGGATGGCGGCCCTGCGCGAGGACGACGTCCGACCCGCCTTCGAGCGCCGGATCCGCGACCTCCTCGAGCAGTTCGGCCAGGCCTTGTGATCCTACGGGGGCGGGAGCGGCCCGCCCCCCGGCGTCTCCCGACGAGAGGGGACGCCGTGAGCACGACTGGAAGAGGGAGGGATCGAGATGCGCGATCGACCGCACGACCCGACGACGGAGACGTCCCTGGACGCGCTGCGGAGAGCCGCTCGGCTGCCGCCGGCCGCGCAGGCACGGGGGTCGGGCCCGGGGGACACGGCGATGTCCCTGGCGGCCGCGGCCCTCGGGGCCCTCGTCCTCGTCGGCCACGCGGCCCCGACGGCGGCCCAGCCCGCGTCCACGGACGCGGCCCGGACCGGGCCCGTGGACGCAGCGGCGACCGATGCGAGGGGCGAGCGCCCGGCCGGTTCCCTGGCGGAGATCGCCGGGGCCGTCGACGCCGGTCAGGAGAAGTCGCTCTACGAGCGGCTCGGCGGCGTCTACCCGATCGCCAGCGTCGTGGACGTCTTCATCGACCTGTTGCTGCACAACGACGTGCTCAACGAGAATCCGGCGATCCGGGAGGCCCGGGACCGGGTGCCGGCGCCCGGCCTCAAGTACCACGTCACGGCGATGGTCTGCCAGGCCACCGGAGGGCCCTGCGAGTACACGGGCCGGTCCATGGAGGAGGCCCACGCCCACCTGAACATCGGCGAGCGTGAGTGGAAGGCGATGCTCTCCGACCTCCGGCGCACCCTGAACGACTTCCAGGTGCCCGAGCAGGAGCAGGAGGAGCTCATCGCCATCGTCCAGTCGACGAAGAACGACATCGTCGTGGAGGACTGAGCGCCGGGGTCTCCCCCGAGCCCGGGACGCGCGCCGCGGGGGGCGACCCACCGGGGCCGGGCGCGATGGGTCGGCGGAGGCCCTCCGGCGCCGTCGCATCCGACACGTAGCAGGAGGAGTGAGCCATGGTCGTCATCACGTCGGACGATCGGGACGTCATCCTGGACGCCGTGAAGATGATGTACAGCGACGTCGCCCGGGAGCCCG
>CAYZLN010000263.1:0-2822 GCA_964479295.1 uncultured Gemmatimonadota bacterium | reverse complement strand
ACGCCGAGCCCGGAGCTCGAGCAGACGGCGGAGTACGTGGCCGATCGCTTCCGGCACTTCGGCCTCCGGCCCGGGCTCGGCGGGGACGGCTACCAGCAGCGGTACCCGCTGACCGTCGTCCGCCCCGGCGACGCCGCCGGCCAGACGGTGCGGCTCGCCGGGCCCGACGGGACGACCCGCCTCGAGCCGGGCGCGGACTTCGTGGCCGCCCCGACGGGGGACGCCGCCACGGCGGAGGGAGAGCTGAGCGCGTGGCGTCCGGGCCGCGGGGCCGCGCCGCCGACGGAGGGCGTCCTCCTGGTGCCGGTGACGCCGCAGACGATCGGGGACGGGCTGGGCCGGGTCCGCGAGGCGCTCCGGACGTCGGGGGCGCCGGGGGCGCTCATCGTGGTGGACGCGCCCGACGGCTACTTCGAGCGCGTGCGCGGCTACTTCGGCCGGGAGCAGGTCTCCCTGGGCGAGCCGGACGTGCTCGGGAGCCCGGTGGTCCTGGTGCGGGCCGGCTCGCTGCCCGAGGGGTTGGCGGGGGCCCTGGACGCCGGCGGGTCGGCCCCGGACGGGTGGGAGGCCCGGCTGTCCACCGAGTCCACGGTGGAGGCGGCCGAGGCGTCGAACACCGTCGGCTGGATCCGGGGGTCGGACCCGGAGCTCAGGAACGAGTACGTGGTCTTCTCGGCGCACATGGACCACCTGGGCGTGCAGCCCGGGGCCGAGGGGGACTCCATCTACAACGGCGCCGACGACGACGGCTCCGGGGTGGCGGCGGTCCTCGAGCTGGCCCAGGCGTTCGCCCGCGCCGACCGGCCGCCCCGCCGGTCGCTGATCTTCGTGACCTTCTCGGGCGAGGAGAAGGGGCTGCTGGGGTCCCGGTGGTACGCGGAGCACCCGCTCTTCAGCCTGGACCGGACGGTGGCGGCCTTCAACGTCGACATGATCGGACGGAACTGGCGGGACTCGGTGGCGGCCATCGGCAAGGAGCTGTCGAGCCTGGGGCGGACCGCCGAGGAGGCGGCCCGGGACAACCCCGAGCTGGGCCTCGAGGTGGTCGGCGACCAGTGGCCCGGCCAGAACCTCTTCCAGCGCTCCGACCACTACCACTTCGCGCGGAAGGGGGTGCCGGCGCTCTTCTTCTTCAGCGGGCTCCACGAGGACTACCATCAGCCGTCCGACGAGATCGAGGACATCGACTTCGAGAAGACGGCGCGGATCGTCCGGCTGATCTACGAGACCGGCCGGGCCGTGGCGAACGCCGACGAGCCGCCGGAGTGGGACCCCGACGCGTACCAACGCGTGGTCGAGGACGCGTCGGGACGTTAAGTTCCCGGGGTCCTCGCCCCGGCGCCGCACCCCGTCGGAGCCGCCGCCCGTCCCCTCCGCCGCGGCACGAGACGTCGACCCGGGCGGGGACGCCGCGCACAGACGCCCGCCCGGAGCTGCTGCACGGACCCTCAACCAGCCCCCATACAGATGAGCGAGACGAGCGACAGCGAGAACGGACAGACTGACGCCGCGCCGATCCTCGTCGTGGACGACGAGTCGACGATCGTCGAGGCCCTCCAGGCGGTGCTGAGCGGCGAGGGCTTCGAGGTGGACGTGGCCGAGGACGGCGAGGAGGCCTGGGAGCAGCTCCAGGAGAGGCCGTACGGCCTGGCGATCCTCGACCTCAAGCTGCCCGGGATCGACGGGCTCGAGCTCTTCGAGCGCATCCGGGACGAGGAGATGGGGTGCGAGGTCATCATCATCACGGGCGAGGGCTCGGTGGACTCGGCCGTGAAGGCGATGCGCAACGGCGCGTACGACTACCTGACGAAGCCGCTGGAGAGCGATCGCCTGAGGGCCCTGGTTCCCAAGGCTCTGGAGAAGTACGACGTCCGGGAGCAGAAGGCGGCCCTCGAGCGGAAGGTGGCCAACCTGCAGCGGTACGGCGACCTGATCGGGCAGTCCGACCAGATGAAGGACATCTACAAGACCATCGAGGCCGTGGCGCCCACCGACGCCAGCGTCCTGGTCTACGGCGAGTCGGGCACCGGGAAGGAGCTGGTGGCGCGGGCCCTCCACGACAAGTCGGAGCGGTCGGACGGGCCCTTCGTGGCGGTGAACTGCGCCGCGTTCCCCAAGGACATCCTGGAGAACGAGCTCTTCGGCCACGAGAAGGGGGCGTTCACGGGGAGCCTGAAGGAGAAGGCCGGCTGCTTCGAGCTGGCCCACGGCGGCACGCTCTTCCTCGACGAGGTGGCGGAGATGGAGCCGGACACGCAGGTGAAGCTGCTCCGGGCCATCGAGACCCAGCGCTTCCGCCGGCTCGGGGGGAAGGAGGAGATCGAGGTGGACATCCGGGTGCTGGCGGCCACCAACCGCGACGTCCACGAGGCGCTGCGGGAGGGGGAGTTCCGCGAGGACCTCTACTATCGCCTGAGCGTGGTGGAGATGTTCCTGCCGCCGCTCAGGGACCGGGGCAACGACGTCCATCTGCTGGCCCGCGAGTTCCTCCAGGAGTTCGCCGAGGAGCACGGCAAGGAGGTGGACGGCTTCTCCGAGCGGGCGATGAAGTTCATCCAGGCCTACGACTGGCCCGGCAACGTCCGGGAGCTGAAGAACGCGGTCGAGCGGGCCGTCATCATGAGCGGCGAGGGCGAGATCCCGCTGGAGGCCGTGCGCCCGCGGGCCGCCGAGCAGCGGCGCCAGAGCGAGGTACGGATCCCGGTGGGCGACAGCCTCGAGGAGGCCCGCTCGAAGATCATCCTGGAGACCTTCGCCTCCACGGGCGGCGACCGCTCGCAGACGGCGGACATCCTGGGCATCGACGAGGAGGAGCTCGGGGA
>CAYZLN010000262.1:0-2825 GCA_964479295.1 uncultured Gemmatimonadota bacterium | reverse complement strand
CCGGCACCGCCACGCCGCCGTGCAGGTTGTGGGTGTTCTCCGTCCAGAGCAGCGCGGTGTCGGGGTGGTACCGGTCGTCGGGCCGCACGGCCTCCTCGAAGGCCTCGCCCGATGGGACGCCGCCGTCGGCGGCGACGGGGCGGAGCTGGGCGCCGGAGACCACCGACGGGGCGCCGAGCTCGTAGTGGAGGACGTGGGCCCGGTCGTCGCAGACCACCTCGTCGCCGGGGGAGGCGTGGAGGGCCACCGCCGTCTGGTTGGCCTGGCAGCCCGACGGGAAGAAGAGGGCGGCCTCCTCGCCCAGCCGGTCGGCCACCTCCCGCTCGAGTCGCTCCACCGTGGGGTCGCCGTCCAGGACGTCGTCGCCGACGCCCGCCGTCGCCATGGCCCGCCGCATCCCGTCGGTGGGACGGGTGACGGTGTCGCTCCTCAGGTCCACGGGCTCCGGGTACGGCTCGGCGTCGAGCTCCATCCTTCAGGCCTCCTAGTAGAAGGCTGATCAGAAACCCCGGTGAGGCGCGTTACGTGCGCCGCGGGTTTCGGCGGGCACCCGCCGGAGGCGGGTCGGGCGCGGGGCCGAAGGCGGTGCCGGAGGCACCGTCGAGCGCCTCCGCAACGACGCAGGCGGGCCCGCGCCGTCGTAACCCGAAGGGCGCCGGGGGGTTCCGGACGGAGGCCGCGTCGCTCGTCGTCGACGACCCGCCAGTGGGGTCGCTTTCCTCCTCGCTTCTTGCCTCCGCCTCGGAAGACCCCGGCGCGCGTCCACACGGGGTTTCTGATCAGCCTTCTAACGGTCGTCCCGCAGGCGCTCGCCGCACCGGGGGCAGAAGCGGGCCCCGTCGGGTGCGTCCGACCCGCACCCGGGGCAGGTGCGCTTCGACGTCGGCTCCGCCGGTCCGGGCCGCGCCCCGCCGGTGGAGGCCTCCGCGCCGTCCGAGGCGTCGACGCCTTCCCCCCTCCGGGCGTCCTCCGCGGCCCCGCCCTCCCCTTCCATCGCCTCCTCCGCCGCCAGCGCGATGCGGCCGTAGTGCGACCGGAGCCGCCGGTACTCCTCCTCCGCCAGCTTGTCGGTGCGGTACTCGAACTCGAGCTCGGCGAGGGCCTCGACGGCGGCCTCGTGCCTCTCCTCCGGCGGCAGCTCGTCCAGCTCCTCCTCCGGGGGCTCCCGCTCCACCAGGGGCGCCAGGACGACGCCCGCCAGCAGCACGACCAGGAACGCGCCGAAGAGGTAGAGCGCGGTCACGCCCGCCCCCGCCGCGTCACGGCTCGCGCCGGGACTGCTGGGCCAGCTCCAGGGCCCGGGCCACGCCGGCGTCGGGGTCGCGGAAGCGCTCGACGGAGAAGACGTCGCCCAGCGTGTCCATGACCCCGAT
Organism: uncultured Gemmatimonadota bacterium; assembly: GCA_964479295.1. GTDB lineage: Bacteria > Gemmatimonadota > Gemmatimonadetes > Palauibacterales > Palauibacteraceae > CAYVFM01. Next base: position 1,452 of record CAYZLN010000262.1, on the reverse strand, counting down.
GAGGGGCACGCCCAGCTTCAGGCAGAGCGCGGCCTCGCTGCGCGTGCCCCACTCGCCGCCCACGGCCACCACCGCCTCGGAGGCCTTCACCACCAGGACGTTCCGGCCCTGGCCGAAGCCGGTGGGCACGGGCACCGTCACGCCGGGCGCGGCGTCCGAGGGGTCGTCGCCGGGCAGGATGCCCAGGACCGCCCCGCCCTCGTCGGCCGCGCCCTCGGCGGCCGCCTCCATCACTCCCCCCATGCCGCCGCACACCAGCAGCGCCCGGGCCTTGCCCAGCGCCCGCCCGACGCCCCGCGCCGCGGCCAGCACCTCCCCCTCGGCGTCGCCCGACCCGATGACCCCGATCCGGTAGGGGCGGTCGACGGCGTTGCGGGCGCTCACGCCGGCGCCCCTCCGGTTCCGAGGGGTCGACCCCGGCGCGCCCTCACCGCTCCACCACCAGGGTCACCGGGCCGTCGTTGACGAGCTCGACGTCCATCATCGCCCCGAACTCGCCGCTCTCCACCGGGACCCCCGTGTCGCGGCAGAGCTCGAGGAACCGTTCGTACAGCCGCTCCGCCTTCCCGGGGTCCGCCGCCGCCGTGAAGGACGGGCGCCGGCCACGGGAGACGTCCCCGTAGAGGGTGAACTGCGGGACCACGAGCAGCGCGCCGCCCACCTCGTCCAGCCCCCGGTCCATCCGTCCGTCCTCGTCGGGGAAGACCCGGAGGCCCGCGAGCTTCTCGGCCATCCAGGCGAGCTCCTCCTCCCCGTCGTCGGGGCCGAAGCCCGCCAGGATCAGCAGCCCCGCCCCGATCTCGCCGACGGCCTCACCGTCCACGCGGACGGCGGCGCGGGAGACTCTCTGGACGACGGCTCTCACGCGACCTCCTGTCGACGGAGCGACCGGTGCCTGACGATCCGGGACGGAACGGTCCGGGACGGACGCTCGGGCCCGGCGTCGCACTCCGGGTCTCGTCCCGCGAGGAAGGTGATGATACGTCGGGGAGCGGCGGGCGCAAAACGCACGTACGCCCCATGCCGAGCCCACGAGCCCCGACGGTCAGCGACGCGGACTGCCGGTCGGAAGCTAGACGTCGGAGCCGCCATGCCCGACACCCGTCCCCACGACAAGCCTGATCTGCGGCCTTCGCGGGGCGAGGGAGCACCGCGGGAGGGTATCCGAGCGGGCCAAGAGATCCGTCGCTGCCACGAGCACCGGGGATCAGCGACGCTAACCTTCGGTGGGAAGCGAACCTCCGGAGCTTGCGAGCCTCCCGCGGTGCTCGCTCGCCCCGCCCCCTACCCGTAGAACAGCCGCGGAGCCTCGGAGATCTCCTTCCCCCCCAGCACCGCGCCGTCCCGATCGATCCGGTCCACCACCCGGTTGAGCAGCGCCTCCTCCGGGAGCGTCTCCTTCAGCCCCTCCACCGCCGCCACCACGACGAGCATGTGGCGGGTCCGGGAGAG
>CAYZLN010000261.1:0-2833 GCA_964479295.1 uncultured Gemmatimonadota bacterium | reverse complement strand
CTCTTCCCGGAGTTCGCCCCGGCCCGGGCCGGGGGGGCCCTATCGGGCCTCCTGCGGGAGGCGTCGCCGACGCCCGCCGCGCCCGCCGCCGCGGCGCCGGCGGCCGCCGACCGGGGCCGCGAGCCGTCCGGCGAGCGCGAGGGCCCCCGGCGGACGCCGGCCGAAGCGACGCAGGCCGGAGCGGGGTGGACGCGCCTGTACGTCAACGCGGGCGAGCGGGACGAGGTGGGGCCCGGCGACCTGGTGGGGGCGATCACCGGCGAGACGAGCGCCGTCGGGGGGCAGATCGGCCGGATCGACATCCGGCACAGCTACTCGCTGGTGGACGTGGACCCGGAGGTCGCCGACGAGGTGATGGAGCGCCTCACCGGCGTCACCATCAAGGGCCGGGAAGTGGTGGCCCGTCCCGATCGGGAGAGTTGAGCCGACGCGCCTCCCGGCGACGCCCGGGGGACGGAAAGGGGGCGCTCCGGGGACGGACCGTCGTCCGTCCCCCGGAGCGCGTCAGGCCGACGAAGTCAGTTGACGGCGTCCTTGAGGCCCTTCCCGGCCCGGAAGCTCACGGCCGTGCTCGCCGGAATGCGGATCTTCTCTCCGGTCTGCGGGTTCCGGCCCATGCGCGACTTCCGCTCGCGCGTCTCGAAGGTGCCGAAGCCGGTGATCTGCACCTTCTCGCCCCCGTCCAGCGTCCCGGAGATCACGCCGGTGTCGGTGTCGAAGAGGGCGTCGATGGCCCGCTGGGCGTCGGCTTTCGTGAAGTCGGTGGCCTCGGCCAGGGCTTCGGTCAGCTCGGTCTTGTTCACGTCGGCTCCTTGGTGAGAAGTTGGGGAAGTGTAGCCGAGAAGCGGCGTCTGGACTGGGTCAAGTGTACGGACGGCCTCCGGGGGCGTCAAGGGACGCACGGCCCGAAAACGTGCACCGCTCCGGGCCGGACGGCGTTCCATCCCCTCCGTCGGGGGGCGCACGGCTCGTGACGCGAGGCGCGACCGACGGGCGAGCCGCCGTCCCCTGTCCGTCAATGACTCACGGGACGTGAGGATCGAGGCGTGACCCGGACCCGGTTCCTGAAGAGGCTCGGCTTCGTGGTCGGGGTCGTCGTCCTCCTCCTGGCGGCGGGCACCGTCGCCTTCCTCCAGCTCGGCTGGAGCTTCTCGGACGCCTTCTACATGACCGTCATCACCCTCAGCGCGGTGGGCTACCAGGAGGTCCGCCCGCTGAGCCAGGCCGGGCGCGTGCTGGTGGGCTTCCTCCTGGTGGGCGGCGTCACCGCGATGGGGGTCTGGTTCGCGCTCATCACCGCCGCCATCGTCGAGATGGACCTGGCGGACGTCTTCAGGTTCCGGAGGACCATGCAGAAGATCAGCGAGCTCTCGGACCACGTCGTCGTCTGCGGCGCAGGGCGGACCGGCCTCCAGGTCGTCCGCGAGCTCGTCGCCGCCGAGGTCCCGTACGTGGTGGTGGAGCGCGACGAGACGCGGGCCGGGCGGGTTCGCGACGAGGACCCCGACGCCCTGGTGCTGAAGGAGGACGCCACCCGCGACGAGACCCTGGAGAAGGCCGGGATCCCGTCGGCGAGCGCCCTCGTCGCCGCGCTCAGCGCGGACACCGACAACGTCTTCGTCTGCCTCTCGGCCCGGGACATGAACCCGGAGCTGAACATCGTCGCGCGGGCCCTGGACGAGGACGCCGCCGCCAAGCTCCGCCAGGCCGGCGCGGACCACTGCGTCAGCCCGAACGTCATCGGCGGCTCGCGGATGGCGTCCATGCTCCTCCGCCCCCAGGTCATGGACTTCCTCGACGTGGTCACCGGGGTCGGGGAGGTCCCCCTCCGCCTCGAGGAGGTGGAGGTCCCCGACGGCTCGTCGCTCGCCGAGCACAGCCTCGCCGAGGCGGCGATCCCCCAGAAGACCGGGCTCATCGTCATCGCCATCTCCCACCGGCGGGCCCGGGACGAAGGGCGTCTGGTCTACAACCCCGGCCCCGACGAGCGCATCCGCCCCGGCGACGTGCTCATCGTCCTCGGCAAGCAGGACCAGGTCGACGGGCTCCGGGCGATCGTGAGCCCGTAGGCGCCGGCCGTGGACGGCGGCCGCGATCACGGCAGCGCGGGCCCGACCGCCGGCGGGGACGGCGGCCGCGACCACAGCTCCGGGCCCGCCGACGACGCCCCGCCGGCCTCCCCCCTGGGCCGACGGTCGTGGCCCCGGCGCCTGCTCGAGGCCTTCCTCGCCGCCGTCGCCCTCGCCGTCGTCGGGCTCGCCGTGCTCTGGCTGACGCTCCCCGATCCCCTCCCCCTGGCGACGGCCTGGCCGGAGACGACCGCCTACGTCGAGCTCCGGCAGCGGCAGGCCCGCGAGGCCGGCCGCGAGCTGGAGCTGCGGTGGGAGCCGGTCCCGCTCTCCCGGGTGCCCGACCACGTCGAGCGGGCCGTCCGGGTGTCCGAGGACGCCATGTTCTACCGCCACCCCGGTGTCGACCTGCACGAGGTCCGGGCCTCGCTTCGCGAGTGGTGGACCGACGAGGAGCGCCTCCGCGGCGCCAGCACCATCACCATGCAGCTCGCCCGGAACCTCCACCTCTCGCCCGAGCGCAGCTACTGGCGGAAGCTCCGGGAGGTGCTGCTCGCGCTCCGGCTCGAGTCGCGCCTGACGAAGAGCCGGATCCTCGAGCTCTACCTGAGCGTCGTCGAGCTGGGCCCCGGCGTCTTCGGCGTGGAGGCCGCCGCCGGCCACTACTGGGGGTCCACCGTCGCGGAGCTGGACCGCCGGCAGGCGGCCGAGCTCGCCGCCACCCTCCCCTCGCCGCTGGAGGACAACCCCCGGACCCGGACCCG
>CAYZLN010000260.1:0-2835 GCA_964479295.1 uncultured Gemmatimonadota bacterium | reverse complement strand
GCCGACGTCGGGATGGACTGCGACTTCGCGGCCCTGGCGGACACCGAGGAGGAGCTGCTGGAGCTGGTCCGCGAGCACGCCCGCCGCGTGCACGGGATCGAGGAGATCACGCCCGAGCTGAAGCGGAAAGTGCTCGACGCCGTCGAGGACGTGTGAGCGGCCCATGAACTGCCCTGCCTGCGACCACACGCTCACGCCGACGGACGTCGGCGGCCTCACCGTCGACGTCTGCGAAGGCGGCTGCGCCGGCCTCTGGTTCGACAACTTCGAGCTCGAGAAGGTCGACGAGGCCCACGAGTCGGCCGGCGAACCCCTGCTGGACGTCGAGGGCGACCCGTCCGTCCGCCCGGACGGCGACCGTCGATTCGACTGCCCCGCGTGCGGGGACTTCGTGATGCACCGGTATTTCTTCTCCGTCGAGCGGGAGATCGAGGTCGACGAGTGCCCGAACTGCGCCGGCGTGTGGCTCGACGGCGGCGAGCTGGGCGCCCTGCGGCGCCAGTTCGAGAGCGACGAGGCCCGGGACGAGGCGGCGGCCGAGGCGTACCGGGAGAGGTTCGGCGAGCAGCTCGAGGAGATGCGCGAGGACTCCCGCGACGACGTGGAGAGGGCCCGGGCGTTCGCCCACACGATGCGGTTCGTCCTTCCCAGCCGCTGGATTCCGGGCGACCAGGACTGGGGCGCGTACTGAGGTCACGGCCGTAGCGGCCTCCCGCCCCGGGACGGCCCGCCCCGGTCGCCCCTACTCCACCCTCTCCCCCTCGAAGGTGCGGCCGCCCTGCCGGATCACGAGGCCCGTGGCCTCGCCGTCCTCGAGGACGAACTCCACGGTGGCGCTCTCCTGTCCCTCGAGCCGGAAGCGGGTGCCGCGGACGGACACCAGCTCGGCCGAGGCGCCCGGTTGACGGAAGACGAGGGTCCGCTCGCCGCGCTTCCGGATCTCCACCGTCATGCCCGCCACCCGGTAGTCGCCGGTCAGCCCGTCGAGGAAGGCGGGGTCCCGCATGCGGGCGGCCGCCTGGCGCCCGAAGCGGACCGGGTCCACGGCGGGCTCCAGGGGCACCGTGACGGCCTCGACCTCGCCGCTCCGCCCGGTCTCGAAGTGAAGCGCGAGCTCGAGGTCCTCGAGGAGCGGGTCGTCGGCCCGGGCGCCGAAGAGGCCGTGGTGGCGGTGGCGCAGCGCCAAGCCCAGGGTGCCGAGCCGCGCCGTCAGGCTGTCGCCCCGATGCGTGACCCGCAGGGGCCCGTAGGCCGGGTGCCGGTAGGTGCCGGCGTAGGCCTCCAGGGGGTGGGTCGGCGGAGCGTCGTCGGCGTCCCCGCCCTCGTCCCCGTCCTCCTCCGCCTCCTGCTGCGCCTGCTCGGCCTGCTCCTCGAGCTCGCGGAAGCGGTCGATCCAGTCCTTCGGCTCCAGACCGAGGAACCGGTCGACGGTCTCGAGCATCATGGCGTAGGTGAAGGCCCCGCCGGACCGGTTCGTCAGGATCACCACCCCCAGGTCCTCCCGGGGCAGCACGCCCATGAGCGACGTGAAGCCGGTGATGCCGCCGCCGTGGTGGAGCAGCTCGTGGCCGCGGTAGTTCTGGACCATCCAGCCCAGCGCGTAGTCCAGGTGGGGCATCTCCGGGGGCGTGAGGAGCTGCGCCGGTCCGCCGTGGACCGGGATCCTCCGGCGATGGGTGGCCTCCACCGCAGGCTCGGGGACGATCCGCCGGCCGTCGACCTCGCCGCCGCGCATCTGCAGCTCGAGCCAGGCGGCCATCTCGGCGGCGCTCGAGTTGATCGACCCGGCCGGCCCCATGGCGTCGATCCGGAAGGCTTCCACCGTCTCGGCCCGGGCGTCGTCGCTCCCGGCGTCCACCACGCGGTGGCCCCGGGCGTGGTCCGGCAGCGCCTGCATGCTGTCGACCGTGAAGGTGGTGCGCCGCATCTCCAGCGGCTCCAGGAACCGGTCCCGGACCAGGTCCTCCCAGGAGCCGCCGGCGACGCGACCGGCCAGGTGCCCCGCCACCGCGTACATGAAGTTGTTGTACTGGAAGGCGGCCCGGAACGGCTCGCTGGCCGGCAGGTGGCGGAGAGTGCGCAGGTAGTCCCGTCGCGTGACGGCGGTGTCCGCCTCCTCCCAGGCGATCCACAGCAGATCGTGTCGCGGCAGGCCCGTGCGATGGCTCAGCAGGTCCACCAGCGTGGCGTGGTCGCCGGCGTAGTCCTCCTCGAGCCGGAACTCCGGTAGCCGCTCCCGCACCGGCTCGTCCCACGCCAGCTCGCCCTCCTCGACCAGCGCCCCGGCCAGCAGGCTCGTGAAGGACTTGGTCATCGAGCCGATGGGGAACACCGTGCTGTCGGTGACCGCGGCGTCGGTGCCCGCCTCGCGCACGCCGTAGCCGCGGGCGTGGACCACTTCGCCGTCCCTCACCACCGCCACCGCCGCCCCGGGCACGCGCCACGCCTCCATGGCGGCCTCGATCGTACCGCGGTACCCGTCGAGCGCCTCTTCCGGCGACGGGCCGGTGACCAGCTCCGGCGGGCCCGCCCGCTCGAGCTCGAAGGGAAAGGTCTGTCCCCCCTGGCTGAAGTCGCCGCTCAGCATCTCCCCGTCGTCCGAGAGCGTCCCGCGGAAGGTGGGGTCGCCCGGGACCCCGGGGATGGAGAAGCGCACGGAGTCGCCCTCGACCGCGACGTCGGCGAGGTCCAGGTCCTCGGCGCCCTGGGCGGGGATGTCGATCTGGCCCCGCCACCCGTCGGCGGCCTCCCCGAGGTCGACCGTGACCTCCAGGCCGCCTCCGGGGGTCTCGACGGCCCCCGTCCACTGGCCCTCGGCCGTCGCCTCCTGGGCCG
>CAYZLN010000259.1:0-2874 GCA_964479295.1 uncultured Gemmatimonadota bacterium | reverse complement strand
GAGCTCGGGCAGGGGTTCCTCTTCTCGCGGCCCGTCCCCGCCGAGGAGATGGCCGTCCGCTGGCGGGAGGGGGGGCGGTGAGGCCCGGCCGCCGCCCGTCGGCAGCTTCGCCCCCGGGCCGACGGCCGACGTCGCCGCCCGGCGCCGGCGTCAGCCGTACAGCGCCTCCAGGTCGACCAGCGTGATCCGGGGCGCCTCCTCCGCCCGGGCCCGGAACGCCTCCGTGAACCCGGCGGCCGACACGTACAGGTAGCGCGCCCCCTCGGCGTCGGGGAGCGCGTCGTGGGCCCATCCGTGGCCGGAGGCCGCCAGCGCCTCGAGGTTCCGCAGCAGGCCCTCGTGCAGGGACGCGCTCACGGGTCGGGACGACCACTTGATCTCGCCTGTCAGCATCCGGCCCGAGAGCAGACGGGCCACCACGTCGATCTCGACGGGCCGACGGTCCCGGTCCCGGCCCTCCCAGCGGGCCCATTCCTCGGCGCCGGCCAGCCCCCAGTCGTCGTGTCGCCGGACGTAGGCCTCCCGGCAGATCCGCTCGAACACCTTGCCGAGGTGGCTGTCCAGAGCAGGGGCGACCTTCTCGCGCCAGACCTCCTCGGCCGGGCCCGTCTCGAGGTGGCTGCGGTGCGGGTCGACGAACCGGTACCAGAACTCGACCGCGTTGTCGGCCACACGGTACCGCAGGGGGGCGTTCCCGGGGGCCCCGAAGTCGCGACCGGAGCGGATCAGCTCGAGCTCCTCGAGGCGGCGGAGGACGTCGCGGACCGTCTCCGGGCGGTTCTCGAGCCCCGCCCCGGTGGCGATCTCGTTCCTCTCGGTCCGGCCCCGGGCCACCGCGGAGAGCACGGCGCGGTACCGCGACGGCTTCCGGATCCCCTTCTCCTGCTCCACGATGTTTTCGATCTGCACCCGCACGGGACCTCCGGGCGCGAGCATGGTCCGGCAGGCCGCTTCCTCCAGGCTCTCGTCGGACCGGAGCTGGGCCAGGCGCTGCGGCAGGCCGCCGAACACCCCGTACACCTCGGCCGCCTCGCGCAGGGAGCGGCCCGCGACCATGCGCCTCGCGTCGAAGTAGTCGAACGAGCGGAGCCGATGCGACCAGTCGAACCGGCCGTACAGGGGCTGGTCGGCCCCGCGGAGCTGCTCCATCGTGGAGACCTCCGACCCGCACAGCACCAGGGTCAACGGCAGGTCCTCCACCTCCCGGTCCCACACAGCCACGAGCTGGGACGCGGCGTCGTCCTCCCCGCCGAGGAGGTACTGGAATTCGTCCAGCACGACGACGAGAGGACCCTCCCGGGCGAGGTCGGCGAGCAACCGGAACACCGTCCGCCACGTCGGGAAGTCCTCGGGCGCGAGCTCCCGCCCGCTCCACGCCGCCAGGTCGCGGACCAGGTCAGACCGGTTCATGCCGGGGGTGGAGTCGGCCGCCAGATAGTAGAAGGCCCGCTGCCCGCTCCAGAGCCGATCCAGGAGGAACGTCTTCCCCACGCGCCGCCGTCCGTAGAGCAGCGCCAGCCGGGGGCCCGGGGCGTCGGCCAGCCCGCGGAGAGCGTCGGCTTCCCGCTCCCGGTCCACCAGGCCGTCGCTCGGGGCGTCCGTCGGCATGCGTCTCCCTCCGCTTCCGGCCGGACCCGGGCGCTATCCGTGACGCGCCGGCCCGTCGGCGGTACCTGTACATGCGTGTAACTACAATTACATGTAAGTATAATTACATGCAACCCCGCCTTGAGGCCCCGCGCTCGGGAAGGACGAGGCCCAGGGGGCCGGGGGCCGGGCGTGGGGCTGCGCCCCGTCTAGCCCGTCTCCCCCCGGGTGCGGGCCGGCACCGTCGGCAGCTCCATCGCCTCGGCCAGCTCCCTCAGCTTCGCCTGCACCCGACGGACGTTCTCCGGGCCCGTCCGCAGCAGGTGCTTCTGCGCCGGGCTCAGGCCCTCGAGCTCCGGGTCGCGGAACTCCCAGGCGGTGCCGCCGGTCGGCGCCAGCTCGACGGGACCGTCGGGCACCGGGACGGCCAACAGCGTCTCCACGGCCCGGGCCATCGTCCCGTCGAAGTGGCCCTGCGAGAAGCCCAGGTCCCGGTACGTCTCCTGGAAGAGCGGCCGCAGACGACGGTAGAGGTCCGCCGTCCCCTCGGTGTCGAGCGAGACGAAGGTCTCCACGACCGGGTCGTACCGGCGGTAGCTCGTGGTGTCCACCACCGTGGCGTCCCCGGCCTCCCGGACGTCGAACTCGCCCTCGGGCTCCAGGAACTCCAGCTCGTCCCTCGGGCTGGTCCCCGCGGCGACGGTGACCACCGCGCCGACGAAGCGGCGCACGAGGTCGTCGGTGACGAGCCACTCGGCCAGCTCCGGCCGCGACGAGAGGTCGGCCACGCGATCGCGGACGAGGGAGTCGCTGGCGGCCAGCTCCGGGAGGTCGGCCGAGGCGTCCGGCGTGTCGGCCGCGGCCGCCGGGGCCGTGTCGCCGGGGTTCGCCGCCGTCGTCGACGTCCCGCCGCCGTCCGACCGGAGCCAGAGCCAGGCGCCGGCGCCGAGGAGGAGCACCAGGGCGACCACCGCGGCCACCAGCAGGGGCCGGTCCGTGAGCGCGCGACGACGTCGGGGTGATCGGGCCATGGGGGCGCTCCTTCCTGATCGAGGTGCCCGGGGGGGTCGGCGCGTCGCCGACGTCCGCCGTCTCGACGACCCGGCGAGCGGGGGACGACGCCCCGCCCGATTCTACCTCGGCGCCGGGGCGATGATCCCGCGGGCGCGGCCCGGGGGGGCGCCGACGGCCGCCGCCGTCCTGCCTCCGGGCGCGGGCCCGCCCGGGCCGGCCGGCGTTCGCGGGGCGACGCCCCGACGGATCCGGCCCGACAGGGGAACACGCCGG
>CAYZLN010000258.1:0-2885 GCA_964479295.1 uncultured Gemmatimonadota bacterium | reverse complement strand
GCTCACCCCCGGCGACATGGTGGACGCCGTCCGGAACGTCGTCCTCGTCGCCGGCTGGGGCTTGCTCGAGGTTGCGACCGACCGCGGGAGTTCGACGCGTCGACGGGTGGTCCGGGCCCTCGCCGGGGGGGCCGCGATCGGGCTCACGGCCGAGCTCGTCCAGATCGCTCTTCCGGAGCGCACGCCCTCGCTGCTGGACGCGGCGATGAACACCGGAGGGGCGGCCCTCGGCGCCCTCGTCGCCGACGCGTCGTACCGGGCCATCGAGCGGCGGCGGGGACGCCCCACGGCCCTCGGAGTGCCCGCCGTGACGCTGGCCGTCCCGTACACGGCGGCGGTCGCCCTGGAGGCGACGTTCCCTCTGCTCCGCCACGAGGGCCCTCCGGGCGCCTACGGGGGGCCCCTCGAGCGGGCCCGGTGGGCCCTGGAGAACGTACGGTGGGAGTCGCTCGCGGTCGTGCCGCTCCTCGACGTCGCGCTCTTCCTGCCCGCCGGCGTCCTGCTGGCGGCGGCCTTCCGCGAGGCGGGCCGGGGGCCGGCGGGTTCCTTCCGCCGGGCCGCCGCCGTAGGCGCGGCCGTCGCCGTGGCCGGGGAGCTGGCGCACGCTCCCCTGGGGCGGCCGATCGAGGCCGGGCCGGTGCTCGTCCACGCCGGGGCCGTCGCCCTGGGCGCGTGGATCGCGGCGCAAGGGTTTCCCGCGTGGCTCCGGCGCCGGAGGGGGGGCGACCGGACGCGCGACGTCGCGTGGGGCTACCTCCTCGTGCTCGCGCTCTGGCGGCTGCGCCCCTTCGTCCCCGAGCTTGACCCCGGGGCCCTGGCCGACGAGCTCTCCCCCGCCCGCTGGTCGCCGCTCTCGGCCCTGGGCGCACGCCGCGACCTGTACACCGTCTCGGACGTCCTGCGGAGCTTCCTTCTCTTCGTCCCCGTGGGGGCGCTGGTCGCCGCGGTTCCTCCGGGCCGCCGGGCCCCCTCGACGCTCCGGGCGGTCTCCGTCGTCCTCGGCGTCGCCGTGGTGGCCGAGGCGGGGCAGATCGTCGTGGCTGACCGATTCTTCGACGGCACCGACATGGTGGTGACGGCCGCGGGTGGGCTCGTCGCCTGGGCGGCGGTCAGGCGCTCGTCCCCCACGAACTGATCGCGGCCTCGACCCGTCGGCGTCACGTCTCGTCGTCGGGAGTGCCCGGCCGGGCCCCGCGGGACCCCTGGGGTGAAGGGAGAAGCTTCCTCCGGGCCGCGCGAGCCCGATCCACGATTTCGTCGAGGTCCGGGGCCGAACGCGGCGCTTCTCCGGGCTTCGCCCTCTCGTCGTCGCCGGTCTCGTCACGGTCGGTCCCCGGGGCGCCCACGGCTGCCTCGATCCGACCCGCCAGCACTTCGAGCCGCCGGGTGAACCGGTCCACCTCGTCACGGATCTCGGGCCAGTTCGTGGCGAGGATGTCGGCGATCACGTCGGTCCCGGAGCCGGCGAGGCGCAGCATGTCCTTCGCCCCCGGGCCCAGGAGCTCCCGGGCCGGGAGACCGTCGGCCCGGTCGTCCAGGTGCAGGGCCAGCGCCGCCGACACCATCCAGGGGAGGTGGCTGGTGGCGGCCGTGGCCCGGTCGTGCTCCGAGGCCTCCGTCCAGAGCGGCCGCCCGTCCACCGCCTCCACGATGGCTTCCGCGACCTCCCGGGCCCGATCCCCCGTCCGGCCGGTCTCGACGAGGGCCCAGCGGGCGCCGTGGAAGAGGTCCGGGCGGGCCGCCCCCATGCCGCTCTCCTCCGAGCCCGCCATGGGATGGGCGCCCACGGCCTCGACACCCTCGGGGAGCCGATCCTCCATGGCGCGGACGACCCGCCGCTTCGTGCTTCCTGCGTCCACCACCACCGTGCCCCTCTGAAGGCGGGGGCCCCACCGGGAGAGCCACTCCGGGAGCTCCCCCACCGGTACGGCGAGCAGCACGACGTCCGCCTGCTCGACGGCCTCCTCCGGGGAGGCCACCGCCTCGTCGACCGCTCCGGCCCTGGCCGCGGCGCGGCGGGCCTCCCTCGAGACGTCGTGGCCCCACACGTCCCCGAAGAGCCCCCGTCGCCGAAGCGCGAGCGCCGCCGAGCCCCCGATCAGCCCCAGCCCGATCACCAGCAGCCGGCCGAACCGGGACGTCGTGTCGGGAACAGGGCTCCCGCCCGCTCGAGCGTCGCCCTCCTCGGCGAGGTCCGGCCGCATGGCCGCCGCCTCCCCCAGGTATACGTGGCGGGCGCGGCCGTCCGTGTCGGCGTGGACGAGCACCCGGATCATCCTGTCCATGGCGCCGGGCACGGCGGTCTCCTGGGCACCCAGCATCGCTGTCCGGGTCCACCCCATCTCCCGCGCCGCGTAGGCCGGGAAGTCGGCGTTCAGATCGGGCGTCATGGTGAAGAAGGCCGAGACCACGTCGTCCTCCTCGAGGCCGTTCCGGTCACGGATCTGGCGGAGCAGCCGCTGGGTGCCCCGGAAGATGACGTCGCGGTCGTTCCTTTCGACGCGGATCGCGCCACGGATGGCGATCATCGGCTGTCTCCTCTGCTGGTCGTGAGCCTCCGCCCGGACGCGCGCCCGGCTCGCCGGGATCCGCCGCCGGACCGAAGTCGGACGGCTCCGCCGGCCGGGGGCGTCTCGAATCCTCCCATAGAAAAAGCCCCCGATCGCTCGGGGGCTCGAGACGTCGTCCGTGCTGTCGCGCGCTCCCTACTGCCGCACGGCCTCCCTCCCGGCCCTCGGCCGGGTCGTATAGTCGTAACGGTGACGGGGGCGGCTCATGCTTTTCATCGCGTTGTTCGAATAGCCCGCCGGCGGTTCCGAGTCAACCTCACTCCGTCTCGAGAACGGGAAACGGGAACGCCACCGAGACGCGGGTCCACCCGTCGT
>CAYZLN010000257.1:0-2907 GCA_964479295.1 uncultured Gemmatimonadota bacterium | reverse complement strand
GGACCCCTGGTCCCGGCCGGCCGTCGGCCGGAGGGCGCGGGTCCGGGCGGTGGCGTCGGGTGCCGGGTCCGCGTCGAGCAGGGAGGCGAAGGAGGCATGGCGAAGACCATCGCGGTGACGTCGGACGGGGAGTTCGAGGTCGACGGGCGTTCCTACCGGATCCCGCGCCGGTTCTCCCCCCGCGAGGTGTACAGCTACCGCCGTCTCCTGGAGCCCATCCCCGACATCCCCGGGGGCACCTGCCTCAGCGACGAGCAGCGGGCCGAGCAGCGGGCGTTCCTCCTCCGGAGGGCCGCCGCCTGCATCATCCCCGGCCTGCAGGCCGACGCGCTCGAGTCCCTCCCCCTGAGCCGTCTGGAGAGCCTCCATCGCTGGATCGCCGAGCAGCGCTCCGACCTCGCCGTGGTCTCTCCTTTGCTCGGCTGACCCCCGCACAGCCCGAGGTCGGCCCTCCGGATCGGCCGGACCACGACGCCGGCCGGGCCGCCGCGGAGGCGCGCTCGCCGGGGCCGCCGGGCACGCCACCTGGCAGACCAGACACGGACGGACGATGCCTGCCGCCGACACCTTCCGGAGAGCGAAGATCGTCTGCACCGTCGGGCCGGCGAGCCGGGACCCGGACGTCCTCCGGGCGCTGGTGGAGGCCGGCGCCGACGCCCTCCGGGTCAACTTCTCGCACGCGTCCCACCAGGACGCGGCCCGGGTGGTCGACCACGCCCGGCGCCTGGGCCGGGAGCTGGCCCGGCCCGTCGCCGTCCTGGCCGACCTGCAGGGCCCCCGGATCCGGGTGGGCGACCTCGAGGAGACGATGCAGATCCGGGAGGGGGAGACCTACCTCTTCGTCCCGGAGGGGTCGGCCGCCGAGGCACGGTCGGGCGCGGAGGACCCCGGGAACGTCGTCCCGGTCACCTACGCCGCCATGGCCCGGGACGTCTCGCCGGGCGACCGGATCCTGCTGGACGACGGCCGCCTGCAGCTCCGGACGAGGGACGTCCGCGGGGACGTCGTGGCGGCGGAGGCGCTCTCGACGGGGCCGCTCCAGTCGCAGAAGGGCATCAACCTCCCGGGCGTGACCGTGGGGGCCCCGGCCCTCACGGAGAAGGACCGGGACGACCTGCGGTTCGCCCTCGAGAAGGGGGTCGACTGGGTGGCCCTCAGCTTCGTGCGGCGCCCCCGCGACGTCTCCGATCTGCGGGAGGAGGTCGACGGGCGGGCCCTGGTGCTCTCCAAGATCGAGAAGGACCAGGCCCTGGACGACCTGGAGGAGATCATCCGGCGCAGCGACGCGGTGATGGTGGCGCGGGGGGACCTGGGGGTGGAGCTCCCCTACGAGGAGGTGCCGCTGGTCCAGAAGCGGATCGGCCGCCTCGGCCAGGAGCTGGCCCGGCCCAGCGTGACGGCCACCCAGATGCTCGAGTCGATGACGGAGAGCCCGCGCCCCACCCGCGCGGAGGTCTCCGACGTGGCGACGGCGCTGCTCGACGGCACCGACGCCGTCATGCTCTCCGCCGAGACGGCCGTCGGCCGCCACCCCGTCGAGTCGGTCCGCGCCATGTCCCGGATCATCCGGCGCATCGAGCGGGAGGGGCCGCCCTACCCGTCGCAGATCCGGGAGGACCCCCGCGGGGAGCGCGCCCGGGTCCAGCAGACCACCTCCGGCGCCATCGCGGCGGCCGCCCTCCGGGCGGTGGACCGCCTCGACTCCCCGTTCCTGGTCACCTTCACCCGGAGCGGCTTCACGGCCCGGGTGGTCTCGGCCCAGCGTCCGCCCGTCCCCATCCTCGCCGTCACCGACCAGCCGTCGACCTTCCGGCAGCTCGGGCTCTCCTGGGGGGTCCGGCCCGTCCTCCACCGTGACGACGTCGGCTACGACGCCATGCTCGAGCGGGCCCGCGAGGTGGCGCTCTCGGCGGGGCTCGGCGAGCCCGGCGACCGCTTCGTGGTGACCGCCGGCGTCCCGTTCCACGTGACGGGGACGACGAACATGATCCGGATCGAGGAGCTGTGAGCGTCCGGGGCCGCGCCCCCTGGAGGGGGCCGGCGTGAAGCTCCGGTTCCTGGGCACCGGCACCTCCTTCGGCGTCCCGGTGGTGGGGTGCGGGTGCGAGGTCTGCCGCTCGGACGACCCCCGGGACCGGAGGACGCGCCACGGCCTGCTGCTCCGGGACGGGGGACGGACCGTGCTGATCGACACGCCGCCCGAGCTCCGGCTCCAGCTCCTGCAGGCGGGGGTCCGGACGGTGGACGGCGTCTACCTCACGCACCCGCACGCGGACCACTGCCACGGGCTGGACGACCTGCGGATCTTCACCCTCCGGTCGGAGCGGCCGCTCCGGTTCCACGTCGCGGAGGAGTACGCCGGGGAGCTGCGGAGGCGCTTCGGCTACGTCTGGGGGGACGGGGGGGACCCGACGCCCGGGACGACCGTGCCCGAGCTCGAGCTGACGACGTTCACCGACCGCCAGCCCGTCCGGGTCGGCGGCCTGGAGCTCACCCCGGTGGCGTTCCCCCACGGATCGTACCGAAGCTACGGGTTCCGGGCGGGGCGGCTGGGGGTGATCGTCGACGCCAAGGCGGTCCCGGACGGCGCCGCGGAGCTCTTCCGGGGGGTCGACGTGCTCGTGGTGAACGCCCTCTGGTTCGGGAACCCGCACCCGAACCACTTCAACGTGGAGGAGGCGGTGGAGACCGCACGACGCCTGGAGGCCGGACGGACCTACCTGACCCATCTGACCCACCGCCTGAGCCACGCCCGGCTCGAGGAGGAGCTTCCCGCGTCGATCGCCCCGGCGTACGACGGGCTGGAGGTGGAGCTGTGACGGCGGCGGAGGGGACGCCGGGGTCCGACGGGACCGACGGCGACGACGGCGTCGAGGGGCCTGCCGGGGACGACGGAGGCGTCCGGCC
>CAYZLN010000256.1:0-2915 GCA_964479295.1 uncultured Gemmatimonadota bacterium | reverse complement strand
ACGACCGCCCGGCCTCGCTCCTGCTGATGCCGCTGGCCTTCGGCTCCCTGCTGGGCGGGCTGACGACCCTGGTGGGCACCCCGCCCAACATCATCATCGCGACGATCCGCGCCCGGGAGACCGGCGAGGCCTTCGGGATGTTCGACTTCGCGCCGGTGGGCGCGGGCGTCGCCGTGGCGGGGATCCTCCTCATCTGCCTGGTGGGATGGCGGTGGCTGCCCCGCCGGAAGGGGGAGGCGAGCCGGGACGAGCTCTTCGAGGTCGAGGACTACCTGAGCGAGGTGAGGGTCCCGGAGGAGAGCCGATGGGTCGGCCGGTCGCTCTCCGGGCTGGGCGAGTCGCTGGCGGGGCGGATCGTCGTGGTCGGCATCGCCCGCGGGGACCGGGAGATCACCGCCCCGTCGGGCCAGCAGCCGCTCCGGGCCGACGACGTGCTCCTGGTGGAGGCGGAGCCGGAGGACCTGCGCGAGCTCGTGGACCGGGAGGGCCTGGAGCCGGCCGGGACGCGGGAGCTGAAGGATCGCCTCCTGACCTCCGGCGACGAGGTCGAGGTGGTGGAGGCCGTCGTCCAGCCCGACTCCCGGCTCGCCGGCAGCACGGCCCGGGAGCTGGAGCTGCGGGCGGGCCACGGCGTGAACCTCCTGGGCGTGGCCCGGCAGGGGCGGCGCGTGGCCGGCCGGGTGGCGGACACGGTCTTCCGGCCGGGCGACGTGCTGCTCCTGCAGGGGGCGCAGGACGCGGTGCAGAAGACGCTCTCGGCCCTCGGGGGGTTGCCCCTGGCGGAGCGGGGGCTGGAGATCGGCGGCCGCCGCCGCGTCGCGGCCGCGGCGGGGATCTTCGCCGCGGGCATCGGCCTCACGGTGGCCGGCGTGCTGCCGGTGCAGGTGGCGCTGACGGCGGCGGCCCTGGTCATGGTGGTCGCCGGTCTCCTCCCGCTGCGGGAGGCCTACGAGGCGGTGGACTGGCCGGTGATCGTGCTGCTGGGGGCGATGCTGCCGGTGGGCGAGGCCCTGGAGACCACCGGCGCGGCGGGCACGATGGCCGGCCTCCTGCTCGAGGCCGGAACCAGCCTCCCGGCGGAGGCGTCGGTGGCCGCGGTGCTCGTGGCGGCGACGCTCCTTTCCAACGTGATCAACAACGCGGCGGCCGCCGTGGTGATGGCCCCCATCGGGCTCGCGGTGGCCCGGGGGCTGGCCGTCTCCCCCGATCCCTTCCTGATGGCGGTGGCCGTGGGCGCCTCCTGCGCCTTCCTCACCCCCATCGGCCACCAGTCGAACACCCTGGTCATGGGGCCGGGCGGGTACCGGTTCGGCGACTACCTCTACCTGGGCGTGCCGGTGACCCTCGCCGTGCTCGCGGCGGCGGTGCCGCTGATCCTGGTGGTGTGGCCGCTGTAGCGGCGGGCGGACGTCCGGCCCCGCCGCGGCGCCGCCTCAGGCGTCCCGGCCCCCGCCGGCGTCCGCTCCCCCCTTCCCGCCGTCCAGGGTCGCCGCCCGGGTGACGGCCTCGTCGCCGAACCGCTCGATGACCCGGTCGACGGCGGCGGCCACCCGCTCCTCGCGGGCCTCGCCCTCCTCGCCGAAGAGGGAGAGCTGTCGCTCGCCCTCGCCCTCGAGTCCGGAGACGTAGACGCCGACGAGCCGGACCCGACGGGAGGGACGGTCGGCCTTCTCGAGGAGCGACCGGGCCGCCGGCCAGAGGCGCTCGGTGGTGTGGATCGGCCGGTCGAGGGTGGTCTGCCGGGTGACGGTGTCGAAGCCCTCCCAGCGCAGCTTCACCGTCACCGTCGAGCCGGCGATCTCCTTGCGCCGGAGGGCCCGGGCGACCTCCTCGCAGAGGTCGAGCAGCTCGCGCCGGACGCGGTCGCGGTCGGCCACGTCGTCGGCGAAGGTGCGCTCCTTGCCCAGCGACTTCCGGTCGGTCTCCGGCTCCACGGGCCGCTCGTCCACCCCGCGGGCCAGCTCGTGGAAGCGCCGCCCGCGGGCCTCGCCGAAGGCCTCCACGAGCCGGCGGAGCGGCAGCTCGGCCGCCTCGCCGATGGTGCCGACCCCCAGCCGGCGGAACGTCTCCACCGCCTTCGGCCCCGCGCCCCAGAGCCGCTCGATCTCCAGCGGCGCCAGGAACTCGCGCTCCCCGCCGGGCTCGACCACGACGAGGCCGTCGGGCTTCTCCAGGTCGCTGGCCAGCTTGGCCACGAACTTCGAGGTGGCCACGCCCACCGAGGCCGTGAGCGACTCCTCGTCGCGGACGTCGCGCCGGATCCGGCGGGCGATCTCCTCGCCCGGGCCGAAGAGCCGGCGGCTGGCGGTGACGTCCAGGAAGGCCTCGTCGATGCTCAGCGCCTCGACCCGGTCGGTGTAGCGGTGGAAGACGCGGAAGATGGAGCGCGAGACCTCGCTGTAGAGCTCGCCGCGGGGCCGAAGGTAGACCGCGTCCGGGCAGCGGCGCCAGGCCTCGGAGATGGGCTGGGCCGAGTGGACGCCGTACTCCCGGGCGACGTAGTTGGCGGCCGCGACCACGCCCCGGCCCTCGCCCTCCTGCGGGTCGGCGCCGACGACGACCGGCTTCCCCTCGAGCGAGGGGTCCTCCCGCTCCTCGACCGAGGCGAAGAAGGCGTCCATGTCGACGTGCAGGATCGTGCGGGGCATGGGGAGGAAAGATGCGGACTCCCCCTCGGCGCCGCAGCCGGCGACGGGGCGACGGACGCGCCCCTCAGCCGCGCGCCGCCCGCTCGTCGACGACGCGCCGGACCCGGGCGGGGACGTCCGAGAGCAGCCCGTCGACCCCGAGGTCGAGCAGCCGCCGCATGCGGTCGGCCCGGTTCACCGTCCACACGTGGACGCCGAGGCCGTCCCGGTGTGCGCGCGGCACGAGCCGGCGGGTCACGATCTTCACCAGCCGGCGCCGCTCCGGGA
>CAYZLN010000255.1:0-2921 GCA_964479295.1 uncultured Gemmatimonadota bacterium | reverse complement strand
TGTCCTCGGCCGTGGGCATCACGCCGGACTCGCTCTCTTCGGTCGCCTTCACCAGGATCATGAACCGCATCGTCCGTCTCCCGTGATGGAGGTGCCGGGCCGGTCCGCGTGAAGGGTGTTCACCGGCCCCTTTCACCCGTGCGTCGAGCGGGGCGCGGCGAAATCGACAGGAAGCCGGAGGACGCGGGGAGGAGCCTCCCGGGCCCGGTCTCCCCCACCGAGTGGCCGCGCCGGCGGCCGGGCCGCGCGTGACGCGCCGGCCTCGGCGAGCCTACTCCAGGGTCAGCGTGAGGGTGTGGGACCCGTCGTCGTGTCGCTCGATCTCCGCGGTGCCGGCGATGTCGGCGAGATCGCCGGTGCCGGAGCCGGGGACGACGGTCCAGTCCGCCGTCTGGCCTTCGTCGGTGGCGACGGCGTCGTGCTTGAGGACGAACGTCCCGTCGCGCTCTCCGATGCTCACCTCCAGCACCTCGAGGCCGACGTAGGCGGCCGGTCCGGAGGGGGTCGTGGTCATGACCAGCCACGACTCGGAGCTCCCCTCGATGTCGCCGGTGAAGCTCTTGGTGACGTCGGCCCGGTAGACCCGGACGCCGTCGTCGTCGACCAGATCGGTCTCCTCCCAGCCGGTGATCTCGAAGCTGGCTTCCAGAGTCGTATCCATGGACGGCGCCTCCTGTGTGTACGGGGGATGGCGGGACTCCCGGCCGCCCGGCACTTCCGGCGGAGTCCCGGCGTCGTGCGCGGCAGGAAGATCGGGAGATCCTTCGGTTGCCCCGCGGATGCGTTCGATGTCCTGCTCGAGACGGTCGACCGGGGCGTCGGGGCCCTGCTCCGGATTCTCGCCCGGCGCGCCGACCGCGGCGACCGACGCGGCCGCGGCCGCCAGCACGACCATGCTTCCCACGGGCTTCATCTTCGCCTCCGATTCACCTGGAACTGGCCGGACGTAGCGTGTTCAGGCATGTCGTCGAAAATATGATGGCAATAGTATGTAGGGAGATCGTCGACCACCAGCTCGGCGTCCGACGCCCCTCCTGGAGGGCGGCTCCGGACGGGCATCACCGACACGGGGCGGCCCCGCCGCCACGTCCTCGCGGTGGCATCGGCGATGAAGTACCCGCAACGAGCATCGCGCGACCCGGTTCCCTCACCTGGGAGGAGTCGACATGGAACTGCAGGACGAGCTGCTTGCGATCGAGGAAGAGCTCTGGACCGGTGGCGCGGGGCCGTACCGGGAGCACCTGGACGACGAGTGCCTGGTCGCCTTCACGGAGATGGCCGGCGTCTCGACCCGGGAGCAGATCGCGGGGACGGTGGAGGGGGACGAGCGCTGGCGGGACCTCGAGATCGAGGTCCGGGGCCTCCATCGGCCGACGGACGGGGTGGTCATGCTCACGTACCGGGCCGACGCCGTCCGCGGCGACGAGCGGTACCGGGCGCTGGTGAGCAGCGGGTACGTTCATCGGGACGACGGATGGAAGATGACGTTCCATCAGCAGACGCCGCTCCCGGGGTGAAGGCGGCGGCGCTGCCCTTGCGCTACCCTGCGTCGTATCGCCGGTCGTCTCCTGTGGCAGCTTCCGGGGCGGCGGGAACGAGCTGCCCCGAGCCCCGGAGAGGTCGCAGCCCGGGTCGGAAGGAGCCCCGATGACGAGGCTTTTCGTCGCCATGGAGGACGCCCTCGCGGTCGTACGGGACGGCCCCGAGGCGGAGGCCCGCGTCCCGCTTTCCGGCCCGCGCCTCCTGAGTGTGGCGGCCGACCGCCGCCGGCCGGACCGCGCCTATCTGGGCACGGCCGAGGCCGGGCTGCTGCGGAGCGACGACGGCGGTCTGACGTGGAGCCCCGCGGGCGACGGCATCCGTGAAGACCACGTCTCGGCAGTCGCTGTCAGTCGTCCGGGCGGCCCCGGAGCCGTCGGCCCGGCCGAGCGGCGGGCGGACGGCGGAGTCGTCTACGCCGGCACGGAGCCGAGCGCCGTCTACCGCTCGGAGGACGGGGGTGACTCCTGGCTGAGGCTCGAGGGCCTGACCGACCTGCCTTCGGCGTCATCCTGGAGCTTCCCGCCGCGGCCGAAGACGCACCACGTCCGGGCCATCGCGACAGACCCTCGGGAGCGGAGGCGCCTCTTCGTCGCCATCGAGGCGGGCGCTCTGGTCCGTAGCGAGGACGGCGGCCGGAGCTGGATCGACCGGACCCCGGACGGCCCGCGGGACACCCACGCGCTCGTCCTCCCCCCGGAGATCCCGGGCCGGGTCCATTCCGCGGCCGGGGACGGGTACTTCGAGAGCCGCGATGGCGGCGAGAGCTGGCGCACGGCCGAGGAGGGGCTCGAGCACGGGTACCTCTGGGGCTGCGCCGTGGTCCCGGGAGATCCGGAGACCGTGGTGGTTTCGGCGGCACGGAGCGCCCGCGAGGCCCACACCGCCGGCGAGGCCGAGTCTCGGGTCTACCGCCGCACGGGCGCCGGGCCGTGGGAGCCGGTGCGGGAGGGTCTGCCGGAGCCGGAGGGGACCACGGTCGCCAGCCTGACGTCCGTCCCGGGCCGGTCGGGGCTCCTCTACGCGGCGAACAACCGCGGGGTCTTCCGGTCGCGGGACGGGGGCGCCACGTGGCAGCGCCTCGCCGTCGGGTGGCCGCGGCGGTTTCGCCGACAGCGGGCCGTAGGGCTGGCGGTCGCCCATGCGGACAGGCCGCCGGTCGCCTGAGCCGAAGGGCACAGCCGGGGCTTGCGGGCCACAGTGAACGATCGTATTGTAAAACACGAACGATCGTGTTACGGGCTGCTCACACCGACCGCCGTGGAGGCCAGCACACCAGATGCCCAGCGCCAAGCAAGGCGAGGAGACCCGAAGGGAGATCCTCAGCGCGGCGGTGGACCTGGCGTCGGTCGTGGGCCTGGACGGGCTGACCATCGGCCGGC
>CAYZLN010000254.1:0-2936 GCA_964479295.1 uncultured Gemmatimonadota bacterium | reverse complement strand
GTCCGTCCGACCGCAGCTCGTCCACCGTCCCCTGGTCGTCGTGGAGGAGGAGGGAGCCGTGCTGGAGGAGCGCGCCGTCGCGGCGCCACTGGGCGCTCCCCACCAGCTTCCGGCCCGCCGCCACGATCTCGCCCGGCAGCGGGTCCCGGAAGCACGCCCTCCGTCCGGGGCCCGGCGTCCCGCCCTCGGGCCCGCGCTCCGCCTCGTCCACCTCGGCCCCGAGCGCCGCGAGCCCCCGCAGCAGCGCCCGGTTGACGCGCCGGTAGCTCTCGCGCAGGCCGCCCCAGAGGTCGGCCGGGGCGACGACGGCGTAGGTCAGCTCCCGGTGGTGGTAGACGGCCCGTCCCCCGGTGGGCCGCCGCACGACCCCGATGCCCTTCCTCTCCGCGGCGTCGAGGTCGTACCGCCCCCGCACGGCCTGGTTGCGGCCCAGCGAGAGGCAGGGCGGGTCCCAGCGGTAGAAGCGGAGGGCGACGCCGCCGTCCCGGGCCACGTCCATGAGGGCATGGTCCACCGCCATGTTGCGCGCCCCGTCCGCCGCCGGGTGGTCGATCCGCCGGATCCGGTCGGTCACGCCGTCATCTCCTTCCCCGGCCGGGCCCGCGGCTTCACCCCTCGTCCGGGAAGCCCCACCGGACGTCCAGCTCCCGCCCCGCCCGGCCCTCGTCGAGCCGGCGGACCGGCGTGGAGTGGGGGGCGGTCCTCACCCGCTCCGGGTCCTCCTCGGCCTCCCGGGCGATCGTCCGCATGGCGTCGACGAACCGGTCCAGCTCCTCCCGGGTCTGCGTCTCCGTGGGCTCGGTCATCAGGGCCTCGTCCACGATGAGGGGGAAGTAGATCGTGGGGGCGTGGAAGCCGAAGTCGAGCAGCCGCTTGGCGACGTCTCCGGCGCGGACCCCGTGCTCCCGCTTGAGCTCCTCGGCCGAGTAGACCGACTCGTGCAGGCCGCGTCCGTAGGGGAGGGGGTAGTCGTCCTCGAGCCGGGCGCTGAGGTAGGCGTTGTTCAGCACGGCGGCCTCGGCCGTCTCCCGGACGCCCGACGCCCCGAGCATCCGGATGTAGGCCCACGCCCGCACCATGACGCCGAAGTTGCCGTAGAAGCCGTGGATCTTGCCGATCGAGTCCGGGCGATCCCGGTCCAGGGCGAACCCGCCGTCCTCGCGCACCACCCGGGGCGCGGGCAGGAAGCGCTCCAGCTCCCGCCGCACCGCCACCGGCCCCGAGCCGGGGCCGCCCCCGCCGTGGGGCGTGCTGAAGGTCTTGTGGAGGTTGAAGTGGACGATGTCGTAGCCCATCTCCGCCGGGTCGGCCAGGCCCATGAGGGCGTTCAGGTTGGCCCCGTCCATGTACATCAGCCCCCCGGCGTCGTGGACCAGGCGGCAGACCTCCTCGATGCTGGACTCGAAGACCCCCAGGGTGTTGGGGTTCGTCAGCATCATCCCCGCGAGGTCGTCGTCCAGGTTCGCCCGGACGGAGTCGACGTCGACCTCGCCCTTCTCGTTCGACTCCAGCTCCACGCACTCCATGTCGGCCAGCGCCACGGTGGCCGGGTTGGTGCCGTGGGCGGAGTCGGGGATGAGCACCTTCCGGCGGCCCTCCTCGCCCCGGTCCCGGTGGTAGGCCCGCATGAGGAAGACCCCGGTGAGCTCCCCCTGCGCGCCGGCGGCGGGCTGGAGGCTGACGGCGTCGAGGCCGGCGATCTCCCTCAGCAGCTCCCCGAGCTCCCACATGAGGCGCAGGGCCCCCTGGGCC
Organism: uncultured Gemmatimonadota bacterium; assembly: GCA_964479295.1. Classification (GTDB taxonomy): domain Bacteria; phylum Gemmatimonadota; class Gemmatimonadetes; order Palauibacterales; family Palauibacteraceae; genus CAYVFM01. The sequence goes on along the minus strand of CAYZLN010000254.1, from coordinate 1,184 downwards.
GCGTCGTCGGGGGCGAAGGGATGCAGGCCGGCGAACCCGTCGAGCCGGGCGAGCTGCTCGTTGACCTTGGGGTTGTACTTCATCGTGCACGACCCCAGCGGGTACAGACCCCGGTCGACGTGGTGGTTCTTGAGCGAGATCTCCGTGTAGTGCTGGACGACCTCGTGCTCCGGCATCTCGGGGAGCCGGGGCGGGCGGTCCCTGAGGTGGCGCTCCGGCAGCAGCTCGTCCAGCGGCCGGGTGGGGACGTCCGGCTCGGGGACCGTCGTCCCGCCCCGGCCGGGCCGCGACCGCTCGAAGACCGTGGGTGTGTGGGGCCCGCGGAAGGGGAAGGGGACCCCGGCGCCCGGCGCCGCAGCGTCGGACGCCGCGGCCGCCCCCTCCTCGGAGCTAGAACTCATGCGACTCCCCGGGCTCCAGCACGACGACGTCGGCGGCGTCGCCCACCAGCCGGCGGAACTCCTCGGGGTCCTGCTCGATGAGCTCGAAGGTGTCGTAGTGGATGGGGATCACCCGGTCCGGGTCGATCATCTCCACGGCCCGTGCGGCGTCCTCCGGGCCCATGGTGAAGTTGTCGCCGATGGGGAGCAGGGCGACGTCCACCTGGCCGCGCAGCAGCTCCATGTCCTTCAGCAGGGCGGTGTCGCCCGCGTGGTAGAGGCCGGTGCCGTCCAGGGTGAAGAGCAGGCCGGCCGGGAAGGTGGAGTAGGGGCCCCCGTTCTCGCCGGCCACCTGCCCCCCGTGCAGCGCCGGCGTCATCTTCAGGCGGCCGAAGGGGAAGTCGTACCCTCCGCCGATGTGGAGCGGATGGGCGTCCTCGACGCCCTCCTCGTTCTGGCCGTAGGCCACCAGCTCGAAGGTGGCGATGAGCGTCGCGCCGGTCTCCCGCAACAGGTCCCAGGCGTCGCCGGCGTGGTCGAAGTGGCCGTGGGACAGGACGACGTAGTCGAGCCCGTCGTAAAAGTGCTCCGGGCCCACGTCCGCCGCCGCGTTGTCCGTGAGCCAGGGGTCGACCACCAGGCGCGTGCCGTCGTCCGTGAGGACCTCCGTGCAGGCGTGCCCGTGGAAGACGATCTCGGCCATCGGCTCCTCCTCTCCGGGTTCGTCTCGTGCTCCGGCCGACGGCGCCTCCGCCGCGGCCGCCCTCGGGGGACAACGGGCGGCAAGGAACGCACCGCCGGGCG
>CAYZLN010000253.1:0-2967 GCA_964479295.1 uncultured Gemmatimonadota bacterium | reverse complement strand
AGGGGGAAGTCGAGCCACCGCACGCGGCGGCGGATCGTGACCTCCTGCTCGGCCGGCAGCCACCAGCGGCCCTCCCACAGGGCCGACTCCAGCTCGACCTCGATGGACTCCAGGTCGTCGTCCCGGTAGGCGGCCGGCGTGAAGGTGAAGCGCATCCGTGCGACCGACCGGGAGTCGGCGTCGATGTGCATCTCCCCGACGACGCCGGGCCGCGATCGGTCGCGCGGCCGCACCTCGACCCGGTAGAGCGTCCGGCGCCGGCCGGCCACGCCCAGGCCGAGGGAGTCGGCGAGGCGGTACTCGTAGAGGTCGGGGCCCCCGGGGGCCAGGGGGTGGACCACGTCGCGGACCTCGGTGCCCTCGCCCAGGCTGATCCGGTCGCCGAAGTTCTCCAGCACCAGGCTGAGGTGGTCGATGTGGTACCGGATGCTGGTGGGGAGCCGTTCCTCGGTGCGGCGGCCGACCAGGGTCTGCACCGAGCGGCCCCGGTGCCAGAGCACCTCCAGGGCCACCTGGTCGGCCCGCACCAGGTGGGTCCCGGCCTCCCCGGCCGCGATCCCGGACGGGTCGGCGCCCGCCCCGGCCCCGCCCGCGGCGTCCACGCCGCCCAGGAAGTAGACGTGGCCCTGGGCGTCCGCCCGGAACGAGGAGAGGGTGCTGTCGGCCCAGGCGTGGCGGCGGGCCTCGACGGCCGACTCCACCAGCTCCGTCACCCGGGGGGCGTCCCAGCCGTCGACGGTGTCGGCGGGCGACGACCGCCGGACGTCGGTGTCCGACGCGTGGGCGGCCCGGGCGGTCGAGCGGGAGGCGTCCGCCGGGGCGGCGAGCGACAGGAGGAGGGCCGGGCCCGCGAGGAGGAGCGGCGCACGCGGGGGGTCGCGGAGGGTCGCCTTCACGGTGGGAGGGTACGCCGGCGGCCGGGGCGGCGTTCCCCGCGCCCCCGGTCAGCCCTCCGCGGGCAGGTAGAAAGTGAAGACGCTGCCCTCGCGGGAGCTGCCCGAGGCGGTGAGCTCGCCGCCCTGCCGGCGCGCCAGCCGGCGGGCGATGGCCAGCCCGAGGCCGGTGCCCTCCTCGTCGCGGTCGAGCAGGCGGGCCGTCTGCTGGAAGGGCTCGAAGACGCGCTCCCGCTCCTTCGGCGGGATCCCCTCGCCCTGGTCCCGCACGTCGACGGCCACCATCCGGCCGTCGACCGGCAGCTCGGCGCCGGGCTCGTCGGCCGGCTCGTCGACGACCCGGGTGTGGACGACGATCCGTCCCTGGTCGGAGTGCTTGAGGGCGTTGGTCAGGAGCTGCATGAGCACCTGGCGCGTCCGCTCGGCGTCGGCCCGGACCCGCACGTCGCGGCTGGAGCCCTCGTGTCGGATCACCGCCTCGCGCTCGCTCTCCTCGAGCAGCGACCCCGCCATCTCCAGCACGTCCTCGAGCAGGTCCCTCAGCTCGAAGTCGGAGATCTCGAGCTCCAGCTCCTCCGCCTCCAGCCGGGCGAAGTCGATGAGGTCGTTGATGAGGGAGAGGAGGCTCTCGCCGGCGCGGGCGGAGCGCTGGACGGAGTCCTGCTGCTCGTCGTTGAGGTCGCCGTGCAGGCCCGTCTGGAGCAGGGAGAGCTGTCCGAGGATCACGTGGAGCGGGGTCCGGAGCTCGTGGCTGACCAGGGCCAGCAGCCGCGACTGGGTCTCCAGCTCCGAGCGCAGCAGCCGGTTGGCCCGCTCGACGCTCCGCACGCGGCTCAGCTCGGTGATGAACCACACGAACCGCCGGCGCCCCCGGACGAGCGGGGTGGAGACCCCGCGGAGGAGCACGGGGTGGCTGTTCCCCGACGGGTCGGTGAGGGTGGCCTCGGTCCGGGCGCAGCTCACGCGGGCGAGCATCCCCCGGAGGTCGGAGAACTCGGGCAGCCCGATGGCGCCGAGGATCCGGTCCGCGGGCGCCCCGGCGACCTCCCCGGGGTCGGCGCCGGCCAGGGACGCCAGCCGACGGCTGGCGAAGGTGATCCTGCCGCCCTCGTCGGCCACCAGCACCTCGTCCCGGGTCCCCTCGAGCAGGGCCCTGCAGACGGCGGCGGCGTCCTCGAGCCGCGGGGTGCCTCCGTCCTCCCCCGGCAGGGGCGGGCCGGCCCCGTCCCCCCCGTCGTCGGTGGGCCGGGCGGCCTGGAGGGGCTCCAGGGTGCAGCCCAGCTCCCGGGCGCGCTCGCGGAGAGCCTGCCGGGCCTGCTCGTCGGGGGCCCGGAGGATCATCAGGTCGAGCTGTCCCGTCTCGAGGTCCTGGGCCATGAGTCGCCCCGCAGGGGCCGTAGGGTGGTCCGCGCGTCGTCTCCGTGGTCCCGGGCGACACGTCGGCCGGGCCGTGGGACCCGGCGGCGCGTCACCCGCGACCGTGTGGAGAAACGGGCAAAAGGCGGGCCAGCCGGGCGGCGCCCGGGCCCGGCCCCCTGCCGGCGGCGCGGCGGACCCGTCCGGAGGTCAGCCGGAGAAGAGGTCCTCCTGCCCCTCGTGCGGGTCCTCGCCCTGCAGGTCGCTCAGGCGGTCGATCCAGGCCTGGACGTCGAAGTTCTCCTCGCTCCTCAGCATCCGTCGGAGCATCGGGGAGACGTTCCGGAGGGCGACGAGCAGGTCGCGGAGCGCCTCGCGCATCTCCTCGGCGTCGGCCTCCTCCCGCACCATGTCCTCGAGGATGCTCTCCTCGGTGCGCGAGGCCACGACCGGCTCGGACCGGCCGGCCACGTACACCTCGGTCCTGCGGCCCGCCCCCCGGTCGTCCTCGATGGGGAGCAGGCCCGCGATGCGGTCGGACCGCCAGTACTTGGCGTACCCCAGGTGGACCATCCGGTCGGGCTTGATCTCCACGGCGCCTCCGGCGACGAGAGGGACGAGAGGTGGGGACTCCGCGACGTCGCAGGAAAAGCTTCCGCCGGCACGGGGGGGTGTCAAGCGCGGAACGTCCGTGCAGACCCCGGGTTCCGACAAGATG
>CAYZLN010000252.1:0-2980 GCA_964479295.1 uncultured Gemmatimonadota bacterium | reverse complement strand
CTGGCGCAGACGTCGCTGGACGGCGAGGTGTCGGGCCTCCTCTTCCCGGGCCTGAACCGGGTCGGGTGGAGGGACGGGCGCCTGACCTTCCCTCGGGAGGCCCCCCTCTCCCTGGCCGCCAGCCGGAGCTTCGGCGACGACAGCACGTCCCTCACCTACCGCCTCCGCCCCGACGCGAGGTGGTCCGACGGCACGCCGCTGACCGCCGGGGACGTGACGTTCACCTTCTCCCTCCTGTCCGATCTCCGGGCGGGCCTGCCCCTGTCGTACGTGACACGGTGGCTCGATTCGGCGACGGTGCGGGGCGACACGGCCGTCACGTTCCACTTCGGGCGGCGCTACCCGGACATGCTCTACGACACCGGCGTAGGGATCCTCCCGGAGCACGTCTACGGCGACGTCCCCCCCGGCGACTTCATGGAGCTGGCGGGGCGCGCGGCGCGGGAACGGTCCCGGGATCGACCGGACGGCCGCGACGCGACCCGGGACGAGGGGTCGGACCCGGGCCGTGTGGTGTCGAGCGGCCCCTTCCGGCTGGCGGAGTGGTCCCGCGGGGAGCGCCTGGTCCTGGTCCGCAACCCGGAGGGGACCGTCGAGCCGCGCCTCGACACCCTCGTCTTCCGGGTCCTGCCGGAGGAGGCCACGCGGCTGGCCGAGCTCCGGTCGGGGGGCGTGGACCTGGTCCGGGTCGAGTCGTTCCGCGACGCCCGACAGCTCGACGAGCGCGAGGGCTTCGAGGTCCACCGGATCCCCCGCCGGGCCTACGACTACATCGCGTGGAACCCGTCCGCCCACCCGGCGTTCTCGGACTCCCGGGTCCGGGAGGCCCTCTCGCTGGCGATCGACCGCCGGCGGGTGATCGAGGCGCTCGAGATGGGCCGCTGGGCGGAGCCGGCCGCCGGGCCGTACGGCCCTCTCTTCCCGCAGCTCAGGGTGGACCCCGGGGACGGGCACCACGACGCCGAGCGGGCCCGCCGGCTGCTGGAGGAGGCCGGGTGGACGCTGCCGGACGGAGCGGACGGGGGCGGCGTGCGCTCGAAGGAGGGCCGGACGCTGAGCTTCGAGCTCGCGACGCAGGCCGGCAGCGACCGGCGGACCGCGGCGGCCGAGCTCGTCCGCGGACAGCTCGCCGAGGTCGGCGTGCGGGCCGAGGTCCGGACGCAGGAGTTCAACTCGCTCTTCGGCCGGATGCGGGCGGGGCAGTACGAGGCCGCGCTCCTGGGATGGCAGATCGGGCTGAGCCCCGACATCTCCCAGTTCTGGTACGACCCCGAGTCCCCCCTCAACGTCGTCTCGTACGAGGACGACCGGGTCCGCGCGATGATGGACAGCGCCCGCGCCGCCGCCACGGCGGAGGAAGCCGAGCCCCACTGGCGACGCGCCGCCCGGCGGATCACCTCCGACCATCCCTACGCCTTCCTGTGGTACTTCGACGTCCTCTACGCGTCTGGGCCCCGACTCCGGGGCGTGGAGGTGGGGGTTCCCGGCTTCGCGCAGAACGCCCACGAGTGGTGGGTGGACGCCGGCGCCGCTGACGCCGGGGGCGGCGGGGAAGACGGCTGAGGTCGCTCCCCGCGGGGCGGCGGCCGCCGCGGGAGCGACGTCTCCGGGGCCTCCCGACCGGTCGCCGCCTCGCGCGGCCGCGCACCACTCCGCAGGGGGACGGCGCCCGTCAGCGTTCGGTCCGACCCCGGCTCAGGAGCTCGCGGGCGCGCGCCCTACGGTCCTCGGCGTCGTCGGGCCGCCCCAGCGCATCGAGCACCGCGGCGGCGTCCCGCTCGATACGCGCCTGCCGGAGGGCGGCCCCGGTCTGGAGGGTGACGGCGAGGGCCTTCCGGAGGTCCCCGAGCGCCTGCTGCAGGCCCCGGGCGTCGCCCTCTCCACGTGGCCGCCGCCGGCCCGTCGACTCCCGGCCGAGCGTCGGCGCGGCCGCCGCTGCCCGTCGCCACGCCCGGGCGCGCAGCGCCTCGATGGTGGCCAGGGGGCTTTCCGTGCGGCCGGCGGCGGCGTCGGCCAGCCGCGGGAGCCGCCGGTCGCCGGCGGGGCTCCTCCGGCCCGCCTCGACGCGGGCGAGGGTGGCCAGGGAGAGGGCGGTCTCGAGGGGGTCCCCGTGGACGCGGGCGCGGCGCAGGGCGCGCCGCAGCTCGGTGGCCGCGCTCTCGGGGCAGCCGAGGAGGGCGTACGTCTCGCCGAGGCCCCGGCGAGCGGCCGTGAGGGCCGGGTCGGCCTCCCGGCGTCCGCGGCCGGCGAGGGCGCTTCCGAACCGCGCCAGCGCGCGCCTCCCGGACCCCTCCGCCAGCGCCGTGCGCCCGAGCCCCACCCGCGCGGCCCGCACGAGCGGCAGGGCCCGCCCGAGCGGGAGGACGGCGAGGTCGTCGAGACCGGCGAAGCGCATGCGGGCGAACGTGAGGCGGCTCTCCTCCAGCGCCGCCCGTCCCGCCAGCACGCGGGCCAGGGCCCGGGCCCGGTCGTCCCCGCGCCGCCAGGCGTTCCGCTCGAGGTCCTCGGCGAAGTCGGCGAGCTCGCGGAAGCGGCCCGACCGGTAGAGGCGCCGGCCGTGCCGCGTCTCGGCGGTCGGTTCGTCGTCCCCGCCGGCACCGGGGACGGCGACGCGCTCGGCTCGGTCCCCCGAAGGGTGGAGCCGGAGCCCGGGGGACCCGGACGGACCGCGGCCGGCGGAGACGAAGACCGGGGCCTCGCCCCCGCCGCGGCGGCGGAAGTGGGCGCCTGCCTGGATCGAGGACTCGATGGTCGTCTCCATCTCGACGGGCGGTTCGGTGCTCCCTCGAATCCGACGGTGCCGGCTCGTCCTGAGCAGCGCGGCCGGGGCCGGCCGGGTTCCAGGCGCCGCTTCGGCGCCCGTCCCACCGTGAGGGCAAGGGTCGATCCGCCGTAAGCCGTTGCGTCTCGGTGCGGTGGGGTCCGCAGGGTGTCCGACGGCGGACACCTGTTCCGGAGCCGGACAGTTCGTCCAACCGAA
>CAYZLN010000251.1:0-2989 GCA_964479295.1 uncultured Gemmatimonadota bacterium | reverse complement strand
CCACCGCCTCGTCCCGGCCCGCCACGACCCGGACCCCGTCGTCGGCCGGCCCCCCTCCGTCGTAGTCGAGACAGCAGAAGTCGCGAAGCACCGCCCCGCCCTCGGCCGCCTCCGCGGGGGACCCGATCGCCCCGGGCCCGCCCCCGCGGCACCGGATCTCGCTCCTCACGGGCGCGCAGAGCAGCTCGCGCCCGGCGGCCCGGCGGCCGGCGCCCGCCGGCGTCCCGAGGGCCAGCACCCGGGCGTCCGGGCCCCACTGCATCGCCCATCCGTCGGACAGCTCCGCGGCGCCCGGCCCCGCGGCGGCGGTCGCCGGAGCGCCGGACGTGTCTCCCGGGCCCGCCCGGTCGAGCAGCCCGAGCAGCCCCACCAGGGCCAGCACCGCGGCGGCCGCCCTCGCCCCCCGTCGCCATCCGTTCGCCGGCGGGGAGCGGCGGGGGGCCTCCGGGGCGCCGGAGATCCGGGCCAGCACGTCGTCTTCCAGGCCCGCCCTGGGCCGAAAGCGCACGGACCGCAGCTCCTCGTCCAGCTCACGGAGCCCCGGAGCGAGCTCCGGGCCGTCCGGCCGCGAGGGGCCGTCGCCGGAGGATCCGTCCCGTCCGCCGTCGTCGGTCATGGTCCCGTTCGCCTGTCGGTTCGTGGGGTCGCGCTTGATGTCGCCGCCCGGCCACGGCGCGGGCCCGCCGGGCCCGGAGCCGCAGGTGCCCGCCGGGCGGGCGCGAAGGCCGTTCGCCGGGGGCGCCGGACGGCCCGGCGGTTCCCCGGTCGCTTCATGAGGGATTCGTCCCTGGAGGGGGATCCGTTACGGGATGTGGAGAACGGGCGACGGTCCGCCGGAAGGCGGTGCGTCGGGTCCGCGCGAGGAGCCGGGGCGGCAGCGCCGGGGGGCGCCCCCCTACCCGTCCCCCCGCTCGAGCCGCTCCCGGAGGCGCGCCAGCACCCGGTGGAGCCGGACCCTCACCGCCTCGGACGACATGTCCAGCATCCGGGCGATCCGGCGACGCGGCAGGTCGGCGCCGTAGGCCAGCGCCACCAGGTCGCGGTCGGCCGCCGGCAGCTCCCACACGGCCTCCATCAGCCGCTCGACCCGGCGGCGGCGCAGGGCCTCCTCCTCCGGCCCGGGCTCCGGCGACGCGAGATCGTCCAGCTCGGCCGCCTCCCGGCGCCCGGCCTCCCTGGCCTCCGCCCGCTCTTCGCGACGCATCACGTTCCGGGTGATGCCCAGCAGCCACGACTCCACGCTGCCGCGCTCGGGATCGTACGACTCGCTCGAGCGCCACGCCTCCAGGAAGACGTCGGAGACCACCTCCTCGGCCCGCTGGCGGGAGCCGGTCCGCCACCGGGCGTACCGGTAGACCCGGTCGGCGTGGCGCCGGTACCAGAAGCGGACGAGGTCGGCGGACCGATCGCCGTCACCGGCGCGCTCCCCGACCCGTCCCTCCGCCGGCTCGCCGGGACGGCCCTCCCGGCGGTCGTCCGAGGACCGGTCCTGGCGACGCCGTTCCTCGTTTCCGGGGGACGGACCGCCGCGGGCGTCCCTGTCCGCGGCCGGCCCCGAGCCCCCCTGCGGGCCCGCTCCGTCCGTCGACCCGGCGGCGGTCACGGGCGGCCCCCGGCGGCCCGAAACCTGCGCCCGGAGGGGAGTGTCGGGACCTTGAGCCGAGCGACGAACCCGAGCGAGGAGGAGCCGTGGGCAGGACCTACCAGTCGACCGTCGTGGACGCGCCCGCCAACGAGGTCTGGGAGACCCTCCGGGACTTCCACGACCTCTCGTGGGCCCCGGACGTGATCGAGTCGTGCGAGGCGCTCGGGGACGCCCGGGGGGACGAGCCCGGCGCACAGCGCCGGCTCAACGGGGTCTTCGAGGAGACGCTGCTGGAGCTGAGCGACCTCGACCGTCGCCTCCGCTACTCCATCGACGACGGGCCCTCCCCCGTCTCGGCCGACGACGTGAGCGACTACGTGGGGACCGTCCGGGTGCGCCCCGTGACCGACGCGGAGGGGTCGTTCGTGGAGTGGTCGTCCCGCTGGGACGGGAACGACCGCGAGGCAGAGGAGTTCTGTCACACCATCTACGTCGGGCTGCTCACGGCCCTCGCAGACCACTTCGACGGCTGAGCCCTCAGGAGGTGCCGGGGCCGCCGGGACCCGGGGCGAAGGCGCCGCCACGGATTCCCCGGGCCCGGTGCCCCCTCCCCCGTCCGTCTTCGCCGGCCCGGCTCACGTGCCGCCGCCGGGCCCCGCGTCCGCCATCGCTCCCGGCGCCGCCCCGAGCCGCTCGTGGAGGATCTCCACCGCCCGGCCCAGGATGGCGTCCCGCTGGCCTTTCAGCTCCGCCGCCGCCTTCCGGACGACGCGACCGTCGGAGACGTCGACCAGCTCGACCGCCAGGTACCGGATCAGGTTGCTGAGCTTCACGTAACGCCCCCGCACGACGTACGTGGCCCCTGCGCGGCCGGCCGTCTCCCGGAGGCAGTCCCCCGTCCGGCAATCCGACGCCCTGGTGGGGGCCTCGGCCTCCGTGGACGTGCCCGCGTGGGGCGTCTCCCGCACGAGCTCGAACGTCCCCCGGCGCTCGATCTCCTCCCGGAAGAGACGCGTCGCCTCCGCCGCCAGCGAATCGATCTCGGCGTCGTCGCGGGCGTTGACCCCCTGGTCCTGGACCTCGAAGTCGAGGACGAGGACGGTCTCCGGGGCTTCCTGCCCGGACGGAGCGAGATCGGCCGGCGGAGCGGGTGCGACCGGGGCCAGGAGCCCCGTCGTCGCGAGAGCGGCGAACACGAGTGTGGTCATGGTGTCTCCTTGCGGCGTATGGTCGTGGTCGGACGACCGGCGGCGCCGGGACGGTTCCCCGGCTCCACGTGGTCGGCTCCGGCGCCCCCCGGCCACGGCCTTCGGCGACCGGGTCGCCCGGGCCGAAACCGCCGGCCGCGGCGGCGCCGAGGGCTTTCGCCCCCTCTATGTATATTATAGGATTAGTCGTTCACGG
>CAYZLN010000250.1:0-2991 GCA_964479295.1 uncultured Gemmatimonadota bacterium | reverse complement strand
ACGCCCACGATCCGGACGGGCGCGTCACCCCCATGATGCTCACGACGGACGTCGCCCTGAAGCGGGACCCGGAGTTCCGGGAGATGGCGGAGCACTTCCGGGACAACCCCGACGAGTTCCAGGAGGCCTTCGCGAAGGCCTGGTACAAGCTGACGCACCGCGACATGGGGCGGAAGACGCGGCTGCTCGGGCCGGAAGTGCCCGACGAGGAGATGATCTGGCAGGACCCCGTCCCCGACGTCGACCACGAGCTGGTCGAGGACGAGGAGGTCGCCGAGCTGAAGGAGACGATCCTCGACTCGGATCTGTCCGTCTCCGACCTGGTCAGGACCGCCTGGGCGTCGGCCTGGACCTACCGCGACAGCGACAAGCGCGGCGGGGCGAACGGGGCCCGCCTGCGCCTCGAGCCCCAGAGGAGCTGGGAGGTCAACGAGCCCGAGATGCTGGAGTCGGTGCTGGAGACCCTCCGGGGCGTCCGGGAGGACTTCAACGGCTCGCGGTCCGACGACGTCAGGGTCTCGCTGGCCGACCTGATCGTGCTGGGCGGCTACGCGGCCGTCGAGAAAGCCGCCGCGGACGCCGGCCACGACGTGGAGCTCGACTTCGAGCCGGGGCGGACCGACGCCACCCCCGAGCGGACCGACGAGGAGTCGTTCGAGTGGCTCAACACCCCGGTGGACGGCTTCCGCAACTACCTCGGCGACGGGGAGCACCGCCCTCCCGAGGAGCTGCTGGTCGACAAGGCGGCGCTCCTGACGCTGACGGCCCCCGAGATGACGGTGCTCGTCGGCGGCATGCGCGCCCTGGACGCGAACCACGGCGGCTCCGACCTCGGCGTCCTCACCGACCGCCCGGGGACGCTGACCAACGACTTCTTCGTGAACCTCCTCGACATGGGCACGGAGTGGGAGGCGGCCTCGGACTCCGGAGAGGTCTTCGAGGGGCGCGACCGGGAGACGGGCGAGCTCGAGTGGAGGGCGAGCCGCGTGGACCTGGTCTTCGGCCACGTCGCCGAGCTCCGGGCCGTCGCGGAGGCCTACGCCTGCGACGGCGCCGATGAGAAGTTCGTCCGGGACTTCGCCGACGCGTGGGAGAAGGTCATGAAGCTCGATCGCTTCGACCTCGAGTGACCACGACGTAGACCGGGCACACCGCCCCCGGCGACAGGGCCGCCCACGCGGGCCGCATCGTGGGGATCGGGACGTCGTCGGGGACCGGTCCTGGGGGACACGCGGCCCCGTGACCGACGACGAGCGGGACGAGCGCCGATTTCGGGAAGGCGGTGAACGTGGCCGACGCCGAGACAGGAGACGACCCCCGGGCCGGGGCAGACGGAGTCGACGCCGGGCCGGAGACCCCCGGCCCCGCCAGGGGCGGGGCACGCCTCGCGGTCCTGCTCGTCCTCGCGGCCGCGGCCGTCTACCTGCTGGTCGAGCTGCTGGCCCCCTTCCTCCCCGCCCTGGTCACGAGCGCCGTCCTGGCCGTCCTCGTCTACCCCGGCTACGCGCGCCTCGAGAGCTGGATCACGGCACGCGGGACCTTGATCGGCCACCGGAACGTCGCCGCCTTCGCCGGGACCGTGGCCGTCTTCTTCCTCGTCCTCATCCCGCTCGTCGGGGTGTCGCTGGTCCTGGTCCAGGAGGTGGCCCGGAGCGCCGAGTGGGCGGTCCGGGAGGCGGGCCGGATGCTCGGGCCCGAGGGCCTTCTGCGGGGCTGGGCGCGGACGGCCGGCGAGTTCCTCGGGATCGACGGGGTCGAGCTCCGGCAATCGATGACCGAGCAGCTCCAGGGCGGCGTGAGCACCCTCACGGCCCGCACGCTCGGCTTCCTCTCGGGCCTCGGCGGATGGCTGCTCCAGGCCGGCGTGGCGCTCTTCAGCCTCTTCTACCTGCTCCGGGACGCCGACGGGATCGTCCGGGCGGTGCGCTGGCTGGTGCCGTTGGAGGAGGAGGAGACGGGTCGCCTCTTCGATCGGTCCCGCGACGTCATCTACGCCACCGTCTACGGCAACGTCGTGGTGGCGGCCGTGCAGGGGCTGCTCGGGGGGCTGGCCTTCTGGGCGGCGGGCCTGCCGGCCGCCGTTCTGTGGGGCACCGTCATGGGCGTCCTGTCGCTCCTGCCCGTGGTGGCGGCGCCCCTCGTGTGGGTCCCCGCCGGGGGCTACCTCCTCGCCGGCGGCCGGACCCTCGAGGGCGTCCTGGTGCTCGCCTTCGGCGCCCTGGTGATCGGAACCGTCGACAACTACCTCCGGGCGATCATCGTCAGCGAGAGGGCCCAGCTCCACCCGCTGGCCGTCTTCCTCAGCGTGCTCGGCGGACTCTTCCTCTTCGGCGCCGCCGGGCTCTTCCTGGGCCCCGTCCTCTTCGTCGTCGGCCTCTCGCTCCTCGAGATGGCGCGGCTCGCCCTCGACGCCGACGCGCCGGACGCCCTCACCCCGGCTGGCCGTCCCGGCCTGCTGACGGAGGACCCGGGCGGCGACGGCTCCGGGTCGGGCCCGTGAGCGCGGATCGGGGCCGGAGCGGCCGGCACGGCCCCGTCGCGGCGGGCGGGGGTGCCGGGGGACGGCCGTGACCCCGCGCGATCCGCCGGGCCGGGCCGTCCTGGTCGGCGCCACCGGCTACACGGGCCGTCTCGTCGCCCGCGAGCTCGCCTCTTCCGGCCTGCCGTTTCTGCTGGCCGCCCGGCGCCCCGACGCCCTGGACGAGGTGGCCCGGACGGTCGGCGGCGCGCCCACCCGGACGGTGGACGTCGCGGAGCCCGGCACCCTGGCGTCGGCGCTCGAGCCGGGCGACGTGGTGCTCGACACCGTGGGCCCGTTCGTCGAGCTGGGCGAGCCGGTGGTCGCGGCCGCCGTCGAGGCCGGGGCCCATTACCTGGACACCACCGGCGAGCAGACCTTCATGAAGCGGATCGCCGACCGCTGGCACGCCCCGGCCCGGCAGGCCGGGGTCGCGGTGGTGAACGGCATGGCCTTCGAGTACGCCCTGGGCG
>CAYZLN010000249.1:1612-3019 GCA_964479295.1 uncultured Gemmatimonadota bacterium | reverse complement strand
GACACGGACGACGACTACCGGCGGATCGCAGGGGACGAGGACCCGGGGTAGCGGACTCTCTGCCCGCTGCGCCGACCACGCGTTCCTCCGACGACACCCGGGCCCGTCCGTCCGCCGGGGAGCTTGGCCCCGGCGGGCCCTGCCGATAGACTTCGGACGAGGATCTGCCCGCGTTCACGCCGTCACCGGCCGCTCCGGGAGCCCAGATGCAGCCGGACCCGACCACAGACGTCTTCGGCCGCCGGCTGCGCGACCTCCGCGTGTCCGTCACCGACCGGTGCAACTTCCGGTGCAGCTACTGCATGCCCGCCGACCGGGAGTACGACTTCTTCTCCCGCGACGAGCTGCTCTCCTTCGACGAGATCGAGCGGCTGGTGCGCATCCTGGCGGGGCTCGGCGTCGTCAAGATCCGCGTCACGGGCGGCGAGCCGCTGCTGCGGCCGAACCTGGAGGAGCTGGTCGGCCGCCTGGCCGGGGTCGAGGGGATCGACGACCTGGCCATGACCACCAACGGCTACCTGCTGGCGCAGCACGCCGGTCCGCTCCGGGAGTCGGGGCTCGACCGGGTCACCGTCAGCCTGGACGCCGTGGACGAGGAGACCTTCCACGAGATGAGCGGCCGGGAGTTCGGCCTCCCGGAGGCGCTCGAGGGCATCGAGGCGGCGCGGGAGACGGGCCTCGACCCGGTGAAGGTCAACATGGTCGTGCGCCGGGGCGTCAACGACGACCGCGTGCTCGAGATGGCCCGACGGTTCAAGGGGACGGACGTGATCGTCCGCTTCATCGAGTACATGGACGTGGGCACGCTCAACGGCTGGAGCCTCGACGACGTGGTGCCCTCCCGCGAGCTGGTGGAGCGCATCAACCGGGAGATGCCCCTGGTGCCGGTGGGCAAGCAGTACCCCGGCGAAGTCGCCGACCGCTACCGCTACCTGGACGGGTCGGGGGAGGTCGGCTTCGTCTCGTCGGTCAGCCAGCCCTTCTGCCGGACCTGCACCCGAGCCCGGCTCTCGGCCGACGGACAGGTCTACACCTGCCTCTTCGCCTCCGCCGGCCACGACCTGCGGGCGATGCTCCGGGACGGGGCGTCCGACGACCGGATCCGCGAGGAGCTGGTGGGGATCTGGGGCCGCAGGAGGGACCGCTACTCGGAGCGGCGCACCGCCGAGACCGAGGGGCTGGAGCTGCCCGACCGCGTCCTCCCGCGGCTCGTCGAGGAGGACGGGGCGGTGGCCGAGGCCGCCGCCACGCGGGAGGAGAAGGTCGAGATGTTCAGGATGGGCGGGTGAGGGCCCCGGCGGTGCGATGACCCCCCGCGTCGTGGACGGGCCGCTGGACCCGGCGGGGCTCGCCCGGGAAACGGAGGACCCGGCGTCGGGCGCGCTGGTGGTGGTCACCGGCGCCCGC
>CAYZLN010000249.1:0-1512 GCA_964479295.1 uncultured Gemmatimonadota bacterium | reverse complement strand
GTCCTGGCCCGGGACGTGACCTCGGGGACCGACCTCCCGCCGTTCCGCCAGAGCGCCATGGACGGCTACGCCCTCCGGTCGTCCGACACGGAGGGGGCGAGCGCCTCCGACCCGGCGGTCCTCTCCCTGGCCGGTGTCCGGCCGGCGGGGCCCTCCGAGGGCGAGCTCCAGGTGGAGGACGGCCAGGCCGCCCGGATCTTCACCGGCGCTCCTGTGCCCGAGGGCGCCGACGCCGTGCTCCGCCAGGAGGACGCCGAGGTGCGGGGGGACGCGATCCTCGTCCGGGGCCCCGTGGAGACGGGGACGGCCGTCCGCGGCCGGGGCGAGGAGATCGAGCGGGGGACGACGCTGGCCGAGGCCGGGACACGCCTGACCCCGGGGCACCTGGGCGGTCTCGCCGTGGCCGGGGTGGACCGGGTCCCGGTGCGGCGGACGCCCCGGGTCCGGGTCTTCGTCACCGGCGACGAGGTGGTCGACCGGGGCGCGCCGCTGGAGCCCGGGGAGGTCTACGACGCGAACACGCCCCTGGTCGTCGGATGGCTGGAGGGCCGGGACGTTCCGGTGGAGGCGGCCGGACGGCTGCCGGACGAGCCGGAGGCCACCCGGGACGCCCTGGCCGACGCCCTCGCCGCCTCGGACCTGGTCGTCACCACGGGGGGCGTCTCGGTGGGCGACCGGGACTTCGTGCTCGGGGCGGCCGACCGGGCCGGGGTCGAGGAAGTCTTCTGGCGCGTGCGCCAGAAGCCGGGCAAGCCGCTCTTCTTCGGTGTGCTCGACGGGACGGTCCTCCTGGGGCTCCCCGGCAACCCGGGCTCCGTGCACGCCTGCCTCGTCACCCACGTCCGGCGGGTGCTGGGCCTGCTGGAGGGCGAGGAGGATCCGGGTCCCCGGATGGAGCCCGGACGTCTCGCCCGGGCCTTTTCCCTGAACCCCCGGCGCGAGTGGTGGGCCCGCTGCCGTGTCGACGTCCGCGACGACGGCGAGGTCTGGCTGGAGCCGCTGGGCCGGCAGGCCTCCCACATGATCGCCGACCTGGGCCGGGCCGAGGCGCTGGCCCGCCTGCCGCGGGGCGAGGGCGAGCTGGAGAGCGGATCGGCCGTTCGGTGGACGCCCGCGGCGGCCTGGGACGCCCGGAGCTGAGCCGCGCCTCCTCCCCTTCTTTGACCGCCCCGAACGGCGGCGGTAGCTTCGGGCCGAGCCGCTTCCCGCAGCGCCGCATTGACCCGGATCCCCGGGGGCGTCCATGGCCATCGAGGTCGAGAAGGAGTTCGAGGTCGACCAGGCCCCCGAGGAGGTCTGGGCGTTCCTGGTGGACCCGGAGCGGGTGGCGGAGTGCCTGCCCGGGGGCGAGGTGACCGATCGGCTCGACGACCGCACCTGGGAGGGGGGGATCGGGGTGGAGCTGGGCCCCTTCGGCGTCTCCTTCACCGGACGCATGCGTTTCGACCGGCTGGACGAGGAGAACCTCGAGGTGGAGATGTCCGGCTCGGGGACGGACGAGAAGGGGAAGGG
>CAYZLN010000248.1:0-3028 GCA_964479295.1 uncultured Gemmatimonadota bacterium | reverse complement strand
CGGCCGGCGCGGGCCGGGCGGCGGTGGCCCTCGCGGCGGCGGCGGTCGCCGCGGGAGGGCTGGGCCTGTGAGCGGGGAGGTCGAGCGGACCGTCGAGGTCCGCAACCGGCACGGCCTGCACGCGCGGCCGGCGGCCGAGTTCGTCAAGCTGGCGTCGGAGTTCGAGGCCGAGGTCCAGGTGGAGAAGGACGATCTCGAGGTGAACGGAAAGAGCATCATGGGCGTCCTCATGCTGGCCGCCGAGCCGGGCGCGGTGCTGACGATCCGCGCGTCGGGGCCCGACGCGGGGGACGCCGTGGAGGCCCTGGCCGCCTTCGTCCGGGAGGACGAGGGGCCCGACGAGGAGGGCGCGCCCGACGACGGGGACGGCGACGCGTGAGCTGGCGCCTGCGGGGGATCGGCGCGTCGCCGGGCCGGGTCATGGGGGCCGTGCGCTGGATGCGGTGGGACGTCGACCGGGTCGCCCACCGGTCCATCGGGCGCGACGAGGTGGAGGAGGAGCTGGAGCGGTTCGAGGCGGCGCGGCGCCAGGCCCTCGAGCAGACCCGCGAGCTCCGGGACGGGACGCGCGATCGGCTCGGGCAGATCGAGGCGAAGATCTTCGAGCCCCAGCTCCTGATGCTCGAGGACCCCGACCTGGTCGAGGGGACGGAGTCGTACATCCGCGAGAACTTCCTCTCGGCCGAGCGCGCCTTCGACTGGAGGCTGCTCGAGCTCCGGACGCAGTTCGTCGACAGCGGCCACGGGATGATCCGCGACCGGCTGGCCGACCTGCGGGACATCCGCAACCGGGTGCTGCGCCGGCTGGTGGACCAGGAGGGGCTCGCGGGTCCGGAGACCCTCGACGACCAGGAGCCGGCGGTCCTGGCCTTCGAGGAGCTGACGCCGAGCTTCGCCATGGAGCTGGACGGGTCCGTCGCCCGGGCGATCCTCACCGAGACCGGCTCCCGCGCCTCCCACAGCGCGGTGCTGGCCCGCTCGCTGGGGATCCCGGCCGTGGTCGGGGCCGGCGACCGGTTGCAGGAGATCGAGACCGGCGACCGGGTGATCCTGGACGGCGGGACGGGCCGGATCCTCGTCGACCCGACGGAGGAGGAGGTCGAGAGCTACCGGAGCACGCTCGTCCGGTCCACCGCGGGCCGGGAGCGGCTCAACGAGCTGGCGCGGGCCCCCTCGGAGACGGCCGACGGCCAGCCGGTGGTCCTGCAGGCCAACCTCGACCAGCCCGACGAGGCCGAGGAGGCGGCCCAGCTCCGCCCCGACGGGGTGGGCCTCTTCCGGTCGGAGTTCCTGGTCATCGGCCGCCGGGCCATCCCCGACGAGGAGGAGCAGTACCGGGCCTACCGGAAGGTGCTGGAGGCGTTTCCCGACCAGGAGGTGACGCTGCGCACCTTCGACATCGGCGGGGACAAGTTCCCCATCTTCCTGCAGATGCCCCCGGAGGAGAACCCGTATCTGGGGTGGCGCGCCATCCGGGTCTGCCTGGACAGCCCCGACCTCTTCCGCAACCAGCTCCGGGCCGCGCTCCGGGCCGCGCGCCACGGCGACCTGCGGATCCTCCTCCCCTTCGTCGTCTCCGCCGACGAGGTGCGCAGGACGCGGGACATCCTGCGCGAGGTCCGGGAGAGCCTCGACGACGCCCCGGAGGAGGACGTGCCCGTGGGGGTGATGGTGGAGACGCCGGCGGCCGTGGAGTCCGTCGGGCTGCTCGCCCCGCTGGTCGACTTCCTGAGCCTCGGCACCAACGACCTCACCCAGTACGTGCTCGCCGTCGACCGCGGGAACGCGGCCCTGGCGGATCGCTACGACCCCCTGCACCCGGCGCTCTTCAGCATGTACCGCCGGGTCCGGGCCGCCGCGGAGGAGCACGACCTGGGCCTCGGCGTCTGCGGCGACCTGGCCACCGACCCGGTGGGCCTCGCCGCGCTGTTGGGACTGGGCTACCGGAAGTTCAGCCTCCCCCCCTCCTCGCTTCTGGAGGTGAAGGGATGGGTCCGGGCCGTCGACGTGGGCGAGCTGACGGAGATCTGCGACGGCCTCGCCGAGGCCGAGTCCGGGGGCGAGATCCGGGCCCCGATCCGCATGTACCTGGAGGGGGCCGTCCCGGCCGAAGCCATGCCCGCGGGCCGGTTGTCCCGAGAATTGTGACTGCCTACGTTCCCGGCCGATTCTCCGGCGGGTGAGGCCGTCCCTGGCGCCGTCCCACCCGCCTCCGTACCGAGGCCGGGCGACGAGATTCCAACCAGCAGCGGGCAGGGCGCGTGGGTGAGGCGAGGCGGCATTTCTTCAGCTCCGAGTCGGTGACCGAGGGGCACCCCGACAAGATCGCCGACCAGATCTCTGACGCCGTGCTGGACGCCCTCCTGCGGGAGGACCCCGAGGCGAGGGTGGCCTGCGAGACCCTCGTCAACACCGGCCTCGTCCTCATGGCGGGGGAGATCACCGCCGACGCGCGCCCGCGGCTGCCCGAGGTGGCCCGCCGGACCATCCGGGAGGCCGGCTACGACGACCCGTCGCTGGGCTTCGACGCGGACTCCTGCGCGGTCCTCACGGCCATCGACGAGCAGTCGGGCGACATCGCCCGCGGGGTCGACCGGGGGGGCGCCGGCGACCAGGGGATGATGTTCGGCTACGCGACGGACGAGACCGAGTCGCTGATGCCGCTCCCCATCACGCTGGCCCACGGCCTGACCCGGCGGCTCGCCGAGGCCCGCACCTCCGGGGAGCTGCCCTGGCTGGGGCCGGACGGCAAGTCGCAGGTGACCGTCGAGTACCGGGGCGACCGCCCCGACCGGGTCTCGACCGTCGTGGTGTCGACCCAGCACGCCGAGGAGATGAGCCAGGAGGAGGTCCGCGAGGCCGTCGTCGAGCACGTCGTCGTCCCGGTCCTCCCCGACGACCTCTTCTCGCCCGACGAGGCCACCTGCCACATCAACCCCACCGGCCGCTTCGTCGTCGGAGGCCCCCGCGGCGACGCGGGCGTGACCGGCCGGAAGATCATCGTGGACACCTACGGCGGCGTCGGCTC
>CAYZLN010000247.1:0-3031 GCA_964479295.1 uncultured Gemmatimonadota bacterium | reverse complement strand
GCATCTCGCCGGTCTCCGGGTTCACCGCGAACTGGATGTTGCAGCCGCCGGCCTCGACCCCGATCTCGCGGATGATGGCCAGCGCGGCGTCGCGCATCCGCTGGTACTCCTCGTCCGAGAGGGTGAGCGAGGGGGCGACGGTCACCGAGTCGCCGGTGTGGATCCCCATCGGGTCGATGTTCTCGATGGAGCAGACCACCACGACGTTGTCCGCCCCGTCCCGCATCACCTCCAGCTCGTACTCCTTCCACCCGATCACCGAGCGGTCGACCAGCACCTCGCCGATGGGCGAGCGGTCGAGGGCGGTCTGCACCAGGTCCTCGAACTCCTCGCGGTTGTACGCCACCGCTCCGCCGGCGCCGCCCAGGGTGTAGGAGGCCCGGAGGATGGCCGGGAAGCCGACGTCCTCGACGATCTCCAGGGCCTCGTCCAGGCTGTGGGCGAAGCCGCCGTGGGGCACCTCCAGCCCCAGCCGGGCCACCGCCTGGGCGAACTCCTCCCGGTCCTCGGCGGTGTTGATGGCCCGCTGGTCGGCCCCGATGAGCTCGACGCCGTGCTCCTCCAGGACGCCCCGCTCGTCGAGCTCGAGGGCCAGGTTCAGCGCCGTCTGCCCCCCCATCGTGGGCAGCAGGGCGTCGGGCTTCTCCTCCTCGATCACCCGCTCGATCCAGTCGGCGTCGAGGGGCTCGACGTAGGTGGCGTCGGCCATGTCCGGGTCCGTCATGATGGTGGCCGGGTTGGAGTTGACCAGGACCACCCGGTAGCCCTCCTCCTTCAGCGCCCGGCAGGCCTGGGTGCCGGAGTAGTCGAACTCGCAGGCCTGGCCGATGACGATCGGGCCGGACCCGATGAGGAGGATGGATTCGATGTCGTCGCGTCGGGGCATGTCGGAGACGGGCTGGCGGTGAAGGGTCCCGGTCGGCGTCCCCCGGACGCGGCGTCCGGCCGCGCGGGGTCGCCGAGCTCCGACGGGGAAACGTAGGGCGCCGGACGGGCGCGCGCAGGGGGGCGCCGCGATCGCCGCTCGTCGGGGCCGGCCCCGTGGCGGCTCGCCGTCCTCGGCGCGGCGAACGGCGGGCAGCGCCCCCCGGTCCTACCGCGGCTCCGCCTCCCCGAGGGTGTCCGCCCCGGCGACCGCCGGGAGCTGTCCGGCGACCTCCTCGCCCCCGACGACGCCCATCAGGTGCCGCCCGAGGGAGGCCGGCGTGTGGATCCCGTGCAGGGCCTCCGCGCCGGGTCCGGCGGCGAAGTGGGGCACCAGGTTGGCGGTGTGGTCGGCCACGGAGACCTTCCCCGCCGACGCCCAGGCCTCCCTCAGCCGGTCGCCCTCCTGGACGACGGCCAGGCCGCCGGTCTCGTGGTCGGAGGCGACGACGAGCAGCGTCCCGGGGTGCTCGTCCCGGTAGTCGCGGGCCGCCCGCACCGCGTCGTCGAGGTCGAGCATCTCGGCCTGCACCGCCTCCAGGTCGGCACCCCGGTGCCCGCGCCAGTCGGGCTGGGCGGCCTCCACCATGAGGAAGAAGCCGTCGGGGTCGCGGTCGAGCGTCTCGAGCGCCGCCCGTGTCATGGCGGGCAGCGACACCTCCCGCTCCGGGGCCGGCGGCAGGTCGCGGTCGGCGAAGAGCCCGACGAGGCCGGTGAGAGGGGCGTCGCTCGCGGCGGCGACGACAGAGTCGAGGCCGGCCGCCGTCTCCACGTACGCCCGGCCCGTCCGCAGGCGTCCCAGCAGGTCCTGCCCGTCCTCGCGGTCGTCGGCCCGGAAGAGCTCCCGGCCGCCGCCCATGAGGACGTCGAGCCCGAAGTCCGCCATCTGGGCGGCGATCTGCTCCTCCTCGTCGCGGTCCACGACGTGGGCGGCGAAGGCGGCCGGGGTGGCGTGGGTGACCCGGGCGGTGGAGACGAGCCCGACCGACAGGCCGCGCCGGCGGGCGGCCTGCGCGACGGTGGCGAGAGCCGTCGTGTCCGGGCCCATCCCGATGGAACCGTTGTAGGTCAGACAGCCGCTGGCCATGGCGGTGGCCGAGGCGGCGCTGTCGGTGACCCGGCCCCGGACGTTCCGGCTGTCGGTGAACCCCGCCGCCGGGAGGCGGAAGGCCGCCAGCTCGCTCCGGGCGAGCCGGGCGGCGGTCCAGTAGCCCGCGCCGACCCCGTCGCCGACGACGAGGATCACCCGGACCGGCTCGTCGTCGCCGCCCTCCGTGGCCAGGGTGTCGAGGCCGGCGAGGGCGTCGGGCGGGAGGCGGCACGCGGGGCTGGACCCGGCCCGCTCGTCGGCCAGCGGAACGTCGGTGACGTCGGCGTCCGCCGGCGCGTCGCGGTCTCGGGCCGCGTCGCGCGCGCCCGATCCGTCCACGGCGTCGCAGCCGGCCAGCGCCCCGGCCGCCAGGAGCGCCACGACGGCGGAAGCGGCCGCCGGCGCGGAGGCTGGCGAGGAAAGGCGCGGCACGGCAGCCTTCCTCACCCGGTGTCCATGAGCAGGGAGATCCGGACCAGCACCCACACCGGCACGGGCTCGTCGCCGCGCCGGGCGGGCCGATACCGGAGCGCCCGGGCCGCCGCCGCCGCGGCCCCGTCGAAGGCCGAGTGGCCCGACCCCAGGTGGACGCGGTGGTCGACGACGCGCCCCTCGTCGTCGACGAGCACCCAGAAGCGGGCCCATTCGTTCGGCGAAAGGTCGTGGCGCCGGATCACGGGGAGGATCGTGGCCCGCAGCAGGTCCTCGAGGCCCTGGCGGTGCAGCAGCGGCGGGACGTCGTAGGGCGTATAGACGGGGCCGAGGGATCGGAGGCTGTCCACGTCGGTGACCCGGACCGCGCCCGGGATCCCCTCGTCGGAGGCCGCCCGCTTCGCGCGGTCCTCGGCGGAGGAGTCGGCCCCGGCGGCGGTCGCCGTGTCGCCGGCCTCGCGCCGCGCCTCGAGCACGGCCAGCACGGAGTCGCGGAGGCTGGCGTCGCCGAGGGTGTCCGCGGCGGCCGCGGCGTCGCCAGCGCCCTCGGCGCCGTCCGGGGTGGTGTCGGCTCGCGCGACGGTG
>CAYZLN010000246.1:0-3032 GCA_964479295.1 uncultured Gemmatimonadota bacterium | reverse complement strand
TCCGTGAAGTCCCCCGCCACCGCCACCGACTCCGCGTCCGGGGCCCGGAGCCGGAACTGGACGAGGACCCGTCCGTCGGAGGAACGGGCGCGCTCCCCTTCGGCCGAGACGGTGGAGGCCGAGCCGGCGCCGGACGCCGCCGGGCCGCCGGCCGTCGGACCGCCCTCCGCGAGCGGGGCCGACGGCATCGTCCAGACGACGGGGACGAGGACCGCCAGCACCAGCGCCGCCGCGGCCGCCGCCCCCGCCAGGGGGGAGACCTCGACGGTCCGGGGCCGGAGCAGCCACTCCGCCGCCCGCCGCCACCAGGACGCCTCCGGCCGCTCCGGCAGCGCCCGCATGACCTCGCGCTCGAGGCCCCCGGGCGCCGGAAGCTCCCCGCCGGTGGCGGCGCGCATCTCCTCGGTGAGCTCGTCCCACCGGCGGGCCTTCTCGCGGAGCTCCGGGGGGAGCTCGCCGCGCTCGAGGTCGCCGTCCAGGTAGGCCTGCAGCTCGTCGCTCAGCATGATCTCACACCTGTCCTTCCAGGAGGTCCTGCAGATCGTCCCGTGCCCGGTGGACGCGCATCTTCAGCGCAGAGACCGACACGTCGAGCAGCTCCGACATCTCCGAGTACGACCTCCCCTCCAGGTGCTTCATCAGGAAGGCCTGCTTCCGGTCCGGCGTCAACTGGTCCAGCGCGTTCCGGATCTCTTCCCGCAGGGCGGAACGCTCGAGCCGGGTGTCCGGGTCCCCCCGCTCCGACGGCATCTGCGGCGCGTCGTCCAGGGCGACGTCGTCGCGGCGCCGGCTCTTGAGGTGGTCGCGGCAGAGGTTCGTGGTGATGCGGTAGAGCCATCCTCCCACCTTCTCCGGGTCCCGGCAGGTCTCGAGCTTCCGGAACCCCTTCACGAAGGCCCGCTGCACCATCTCCCGGGCCCGGTCGTCTCCCTCCACCATCCTCCGGGCGTGCCGGTAGAGCGGATCCTGATACCGCCGGACGAGGACCCGGTACCGTTCCCTGTCCCCGTCCAGGACGGCCCGGACCACCTCCCCGTCGGAGGGGCCTTCCGTCGTCGGATCCGTCACGTCCGTGTCGCGGTCCTCGTCTTCGAGACGACCCCCGGGCCCCGCGCGTCACACCGGGCTCCACCGCCGTCGGTCCCGCGGGGGCCAGATCGCGGACGGCCGGCGCCCGATCGCCGTTCCGCGCCGGGCGTCTCCGGCCGGCGGCGCCGGATCCCCGTCAAAGTAGCTCCCCCGACGCGCGGCGAACAACGCCCCGGAGCCCCCGACGCACGAAAGGGACGGCCCCTCTCGGGCGCCGTCCCTCCCGTCCTCGTCGGTGCTGCTCGGCTCGCTGCGGCACGGTCGCCGGGGCCCGGTCCCGCCGTCCCGCCGAGAGGCGGGGACGGGGGCCGGGACGCCGGCTTCCGTCGTCAGCCGGTCAGGAGCCGGTCTGCTCGCAGGCCGCCGACGTGATCGTGTAGTCGGCGGTCTCCTCGGAGCCCGTGTCGACGGTCACCTGCTGCGGCGACACGTCGGCCTCGAAGACGAGCTTCTCGCCGTCGAAGGTCACCTCGGGCGCGTGCCCCAGGTCGTAGTCTGCCGGCTCGAGGAAGTCGATGGCGTACGATCCGTCGCCGTCGACGTCGCCCGACTTCAGCGTGTCGCCGCTGGCCGGGTCGAGAACCACCGGCACGAAGGCGCTCACGTCACGCGCATCGCCGCCGCACTCGGGCACGGAGACGCCCTCGGCCGTCCCGACGGTGCCGCCGATCGAGCCGCTGGCCTCCAGCTCCGAGCTGGTGATCGTCGGCCGCATGACCCACATGTTCGACTGGCCGGCCTCGCGCCCGAAGCTCTCGGAGACGTCGAAGTCCAGCACCAGGATCTTCGCCTCCGACTCCAGGGTGAACCCGTCGAGGTTCACCTTGATGCCCGTCTGGGGGATGCTGGGCGCCTGGAGCCTGCCGGTCCGGGTCAGGCCCAGCGCGTCGGCGGCGCCGTTGAAGGAGAAGACGTCGCCGTCGTCGGTCCGCAGCGCGGCCGCCTCGATGACGATGCGGAGCTGACCGTAGCTGCCGGCCGGGACGGACACGTCGCTCACCAGGTCGGCGGTGGTGCCCGCCAGCGAGGTCAGCTCGAAGAACCCGTCCCTGGGACCCTCGGGGTTCTCGACGAGCACGACCTCGCCCTCCTCGTCTTCGCCCTCGCCCTGGAGCGCGATGGTGCCGATGTCCACCCAGGCCGAGTCCAGGTCGCCGGCCGGGGCGTCGGTGAGCTGCAGCGACAGGCTGCCCGAGTCGGCGGAGCTCACGTCGCCGTCGCAGGCGCCGAGGCCCACGGCCAGGACGGCCGTCAGCGCGACGGCGGCGAGCTTCGTGAACGGTGCGAACTTCGTCGATCGATCCATCTGTAATCCTCCAGAGGGTTCGGGTGCCGGCGGTGGATGCCGCCGCCCGCTCCCGCGGAACGTCTGTCGTCGGTTCCGCGCCTTCGGCAGCCCGCCCGCCTCCGATCGGAGGCTCAGGGCTTTGCGACCCCGGCTTGCACCGGGTGTGCCCTTCTCGGGAACGGTGTCTTCCTCCTGCTCACCTCCCAGACGCAGGGGGCGGCGAGATCGTCACATCGGGGAGGGCCGCGGGTGCGGCCGGGCCACCGCGCCGCCCCCGCCGGCCACCGGGAGGTCTCCCCGCGCCTTGCGAGCGGGACGGCGGGCGTTCCCCGACCCCGGCCGCCTCCCCGCGTCGTCCGGGCGCGCCGCCAGGGGCCCGCCCGAGCCTTGCGAGCGGACCGGCGGCGTCGGAACGTGCACCGCCGACCATGGAGATCGACGACCTCCCGACCCCGGCCCTCCTCCTCGACCTCGACGTCCTCGAGGACAACGTCGGGCGCATGGCCCGCCGCGCCCGGGAGCTGGACGTCCGGCTCCGTCCCCACGTGAAGACCCACAAGTGCCTCGAGGCGGCCCGGCTGCAGCGCGAGGCCGGGGCGACGGGGATCACGGTGTCGACGCTCCACGAGGCCCGGGTCTTCGCCGACGCCGGGTT
>CAYZLN010000245.1:0-3034 GCA_964479295.1 uncultured Gemmatimonadota bacterium | reverse complement strand
CGGCGATCACCGGGAGCGGCAGGTCGCTGTCGCGGTAGCGCTCGACCGACGTGGCTGCGATGACGTCGAGCCCCGAGACGTGCGCCAGCCGGGTGAGCAGGTCGCCGTGCATCCCCTCCGCGAAGACGCCCGCTCCCCCGTCGCCCAACGCGTCGAAGGGCAGGACGGCGACGGTGGGCACGTCCCCCGACGCCGGCGCGGACGTCGGCGCGCCGCCGCGCCCGGCCCCGTACCATACCCCGGCCGCGGCGAGGAGCAGGAGGACGGCCGCGGCCAGAGCCCGGCGGACCCGGGGACGGCCCCCGCCGCCGTCGCCGTCCGCCGCTCCCGCCGCGGGCCGCTCCGTCGTCGCGGACGGGCCGGACTCCGCTTCCGGGTCGTCCGAAGCCGGCCCGTGTGACGCCTTCCCCAGATCCATTTCGTCGCCGCCCTCCGCCCCGGCCGCCACGCCTCCCAGTTCGGCGTCGCCCGCCTCCGCCTCGCCCGCCTCCAGCCGGGCGGCCAGCTCCCGGACCCCGGCGTCCGGGCCGGTCCCGAGCTCGTCCTCCAGCAGACGGCCGTGGACCCGGGCGGCCCGCAGGGCCTCGGCCCGGCTGCCGGCGGCCGCCAGCGTCTCCATGAGGCGGCGGACCACGCGGGAGTCGTACGGGTCCTCGCGGGCGCGCTTCCGCCACCAGCGGGCGGCCGCCGCCGGGTCGCCGTCCTCCTCCGCGTCGGCCGCCAGGGCCTCCAGCGCGTCCCGGTACGCCCGGGCGAGCCGGTCCCGTTCCCGGTCCGTCCACTTCTCGAAGGCGGGGGAGCCCTTCAGGCGGAAGCCGTCCAGGAAGGGGCCGCCGTAGAGGTCCACCGCCCGCCGGTGCTCGCCGGCCTCCAGCGCCTCCTCGAACAGGACCACGTCGCAGCCGACCTCGTCCCGCTCGAGGCGCAGGTCGTCGCCGACCGAGGCCAGCGCCGCGTCGCCCAGCGTGCTCCGCACCCGGTAGACGCAGGTGTTCAGACGGTTGCGGGCGCGCTTCTCGGGGGTCTCGGGCCACAACAGCCCCGCCAGCTTGCTGCGGCTGCGGGTCCCGGACGGGGCGGTGGCGAGCAGCGCCATCAGCGCCAGCGGGTGTCGGCGGGCCGCGGGGCCGGTCACGGGCCCCGACTCGTCCTCCAGCATGGCCCCGCCCAGGAGCGTCAGATGGGGCATGGTCACCCGGCGGTGACAGAACGGTGATTCGCTCGTGACGCCGCGGTTCGCGGTCGTCCGTAGTCTACAGGCGCGTCGGATCTCGGAAAATCACGCTCATCGATCGGGAGGTCGACGATGCGCAGGCTCCTCTACCTCGCGGCGTCCGCCGCGCTGGCCGTTCTCGTCCTGGTCGCCGGGTGTCGGGAGATGCCCGCCCCGACGCGGCCGGACCCCGGCCAGCCGTCGCTCGACGCGAAGCCCGGCCAGGGCGGTACGGGTACCTCGTCCGCGGTCGTCCAGTTCGGCGACCACGAGGCGGGTTCCCCCTTCCCGCCGGCGGTCCACGACGAGTCGTTCCACGCCAAGGACAAGATCGTCCCCCGGACGGTGACGATCGATCCGGGCGGCGAAGTCCGCTTCGAGATCGGGCCCGAGCACCAGGTGGCGATCTTCGAGCCCGGGACGACCCCGGAGGACATCGATGCCACGGAGACTGTGGAGGATCCTCACCTGCCGGGGCCGCTGGAGCGGATCGTCTTCGACGAGGGCCGGGTGGCCCTGTCACCGGGTCCCTCCGGCGCCCACACGGCTTGGACTACGCCGTCGGGTACCTTCGACGCGCCCGGGCGCTACCTGATGATCTGCACGACGAATCTCCACTTCCTGGATGCGAACATGTACGGATGGATCGAGGTGAGAGGCCGATGAGCGACGCGGCCGACGAGGTCATGCACCTGATCTTCGCCCGCTGGCGCAGCCAGACCCTCTGGGCCGGGGTCGAGCTGGGGGTCTTCGAGGTCCTCTCCGACGGCGCCCGCCCGGCGGCGGGCGTGGCCGGGGAGCTCGACCTCGACCCCGACAACACCTACCGGCTGCTCCGCGGGCTGGCGTCGCTCGAGCTGCTCGACGAGCGCCCCGACGGGACCTTCGCGATCAACGAGCGGGGGGAGCACCTGACCCGGGACCACCCCATGAGCCTGCGGGGCATCGCCCGCCTGGTGGAGGGCGAGGAGCAGTACGCCATCTGGCCGTCCCTCCCGGAGCTGGTCGAGACCGGCGAGGAGGACGCCTTCGAACAGGTGCACGGGGCGGCGCTCTTCGAATACGTACAGGAGAACCCCGAGCACGCGGAGGTCTTCGACGAGGGCATGACCAGCCACTCTACCGTGGAGACCCGCGACGTGCTGGAGGCGCTCGACGGCTACGGCTTCGACGGACCGGCCCATCTCTGCGACGTGGGCGGGGGCGCCGGCCATTTCCTGAGCCATCTGCTCGACGAGCGGCCCCGCCTGACTGGCCAGGTGCTGGAGCTGCCCCAGGTGGTCGAGAAGGCCGGCGAGCTGCCCGGGCGGCTCGGCGTCGCCGACCGGATCACCTTCACCGCCGGCGACATGTTCGAGTCGGTGCCGGGGGCGGACGCCTACGTCCTCAAGCACATCCTCCACGACTGGACCGACGCCGAGTGCGTCCGTATCCTCGCGAACGTGCGGGAGGCGGCCGACGCGGGCGTGCCGGTGCTGGTGGCCGAGTACGTGGTCCCGGGCCCCGAGACCCCGCACTTCGCCAAGCTCTTCGACCTGCACATGCTGCTGTGCACCGGCGGCCGGGAGCGCACGGTCGAGGAGTACGGCGAGCTCTTCGACCGGGCGGGGATCGAGCTGGTCGAGCATCACCAGGCCGACGGCCGGCTCATGAGCGTCGTGGAGGGCCGGGTGACCTGAAGGGGAAGACCCGTGACGCGTCGGGGCCCGGATGGGTCTTGCGGGCGGAGACCCGCCCCGAGCCGGGAGGCGGGCCTGCGGCCCCCTGCCCGTGGCCGTTCCTTCCCCCGGAGCGGGAGCCGGACCGTCGGCCACGCGGGCC
>CAYZLN010000244.1:0-3047 GCA_964479295.1 uncultured Gemmatimonadota bacterium | reverse complement strand
GCCCGGCGGCGGGAGCACGAACGGCGGGGACGCCTCCTCCGAGGAGGACGAGGAGGTCGTCGACGCCGACTACGAGATCGTCGAGGAGGAGAACGACCAGGCGTAGAAGCCGAGCGGACAACGCGCGGACGGCGTCGGGGTAGGACGCCCCGCGGCGTCGCGCGTCTCCGTCCGACGACGGGCTCCCCGTCGCCCCCCGGCGGCGGAGCGAGAGGGCGGCGCCACACCGGTGCCGCCCTCTTTTTTGCGAGCGACGCGCGTCCGCTGCTGCGGCCCGGTTTTCGCGACGGCGTACAACGCTCGGAGCGCCGCGGACGTCGAACGGTGAACCGGGGCGGGCGCACGCCGCCGGCCGCCCCGCTCCGCACAGCCTCACACAAAGATCAGAGGACGAAGGATGAAGATCAGAGACGCCCTCAGAGCCAAGCTGAACGTGCTCGTCGCGTCCGCCGTCGCCTTCACCGCGGGCCTCGGGGTGGCCGCCCAGCTGGACCTGCCGGCGACCTCCTTCGCCTCGGGCGGCGCGACGGCCGGCGCGTCGCAGTCGGCCCAGGACGGGAGCCTCGACCTGCCGTCGGACTCGGTGGTCGAGACCTCGGCGGCCCGCTCGCTGTCGTCCGACTTCGCCCGGGTGGCGAAGGCCGTGACCCCGGCCGTCGTCACGGTCCAGGTGCAGAAGCAGGTGCAGCAGTCGCAGGCCCAGCAGCGCTTCCCGTTCCCCTTCAACCCCTTCGGCGAGCAGCCGCGCGGACAGGACCGGCAGCAGCCGCCGCCGACCGAGCCGGGCACCGGGTCCGGGTTCATCATCCGCTCCAACGGCTACATCGTCACCAACGACCACGTGGTGTCGAACGCCGAGGAGATCTCCGTGCAGCTCTCCGACCAGCGCACGTTCGACGACGTGGAGCTGGTGGGGCGGGACCCGACCACGGACGTGGCGCTGCTCAAGGTCGACGGCGAGGACCTGCCCACGGTGTCGCTGGGCTCCAGCGACAGCACGCAGGTCGGAGAGTGGGTGCTGGCCGTCGGCAACCCGGGCATCGGGGGGCCGTCGGACATCCTGCCCACCACGGTCACCGCGGGCATCGTGAGCGGCAAGGGCCGCGACATCGGCGTCCTGGACCGCCAGTTCCAGAGCCGGGGCCAGATGGTCACCCCGGCCATCGAGGACTTCATCCAGACCGACGCCGCCATCAACCCCGGCAACTCCGGCGGCCCCCTGGTCAACATGAAGGGCCAGGTCATCGGGGTGAACACGGCCATCGCCAGCGAGACCGGCTTCTACATCGGCTACGGCTTCGCCGTCCCCGTGGAGCTGGTGCGCGAGGTGGTCGAGGACCTGATCCAGTACGGCGAGGTCCGGCGCTCCGCGCTGGGCGTCACCGTGCAGGAGGTCACCGCCGAGGACGCCGACTACTACGAGCTGGACCGGGTGGGCGGAGCCAAGGTGAGCGGCTTCAGCGAGCTGCAGGACGGCGAGGAGAGCCCGGCGCAGGCGGCCGGCATCGAGAACGGCGACGTGATCATGGCCATCGAGGGACAGCCGATCCGGGCCGTGAGCGACCTGCAGCGCCGGATCCGCTCCTTCGACCCCGGCGAGACCATAGAGGTCACCCTGGTCCGACGCGCGACCCGCGAGCGGGAGACCGTGGACGTCAGCCTGGGCCGCATGGGCGCGCCCGAGAGCATGCAGCAGGAGCAGACCCGTGAGCAGGCCGACGGCGGCCCGCTCGGGGTGGAGGTGCGCGACCTGAGCCCCGAGATCCGGTCGCAGCTCGAGATCCCGCGGGACCTGACCGGCGTCGTGGTCACGGCCGTGGCGCGGGGGAGCCCCGCCGCCCGGGCGGCCATCGACGTCCGCAACGTGATCGTGGACGTCAACGGCCAGGCGATCGAGAGCGTCTCCGATTACCGGGAGATCGCCTCGCGGCTCCAGTCCGGCACAGTCGCCAACGTGCGGGTATACGTTCCGCAGGCCGGCGTGGAGCGCTTCGTCAGCATCCGGATTCCCTGACGGCGAGGACGGGCCGGCCCCCCTCTGGTGCGAAAGTGGCGGAACTGGTAGACGCGCCAGCCTTAGGAGCTGGTGGCCGAGAGGCCGTGGGGGTTCGAGTCCCCCCTTTCGCACTGCCGGGTCCACCGGGCCGCGCGCCGCCGTCCGCCTGTCGCCGGCCGCGGCCCGGCACGGCCTTTTCGACGCGGCCCCCGGCGGGACCCCGCGACGGGGCCCCCGGTGGGCCGCCCGACGCCCCCTCGACGGGCCGCGAGCCCGGCGCCCGACGGCGACACACAGCCCGATCAGCGACCTCGTTCCTCGAACCCCGCACCCTCGATGACGCCTGACCCGAGCACGGCCGACGACTCCCTGGACGTCACGGTGGACGAGTCCGGCGCCTGGAAGCGCCGGCTGACCGTCACCGTGCCGCCCCCCCGCGTGGAGGAGGAGCGCGGCCGCATCCGCGAGCAGCTCGGAAAGCGGCTGGACATCGACGGCTTCCGGCCGGGCAAGGTCCCGCCGCAGATCGTGGAGCAGCGATTCGGCTCCACCATCGACGACCGCGCCGTGCAGGCGGTGGTCTCCGACACCTTCCGCGAGGCGCTGCAGCAGGAGGAGCTCGAGCCCATCGGCGAGCCGGAGATCGACGACATCCGGTTCCTGGCCGACGACAGCCTGAGCTACGAGATCCTGGTGGAGATCATGCCCCGGATCGAGCTGGACCGGGTCGGCGGCTTCCAGGTCGAGCGGCCGGAGCCCGAGGCCGACCCCGACGAGGTGGACGAGGTGCTGGAGCGGCTGCGCGAGGACCACGCCACCATGCGCCCCGTGGACCGGACGCCCGCGGACGGCGACATGGTCACCGTCCGCATCCGGCCCGCCGACCGGGAGGAGCCGCTCGACGCCGACGACGAGTACCAGTTCGAGGTGGGCGAGGGGAACGCGCTCCCCGACATCGAGGAGGCCATCACCACGCTGGAGCCCGGCCAGCGGGACACCTTCGACGTCCACTTCCCCGAGGCGCTGCGCGAGGAGGGCCAGGCCGAGGACC
>CAYZLN010000243.1:1719-3068 GCA_964479295.1 uncultured Gemmatimonadota bacterium | reverse complement strand
GGATGTCCACAGGTCGATCATCCACTTCGCGGCTCGGGAAGCGCGTCCCGCTCGCGGCGTCCGTCCTCGCCGTGACCGCGTGGCTCCTCGCCGCGGGGTGCGGTGGCGACGGCCCAGGGGACGCCGGACCGGGGGACGGCGACGACGGCGGGGCGTCGATCCCTCCCGACGGCCCGGTGACGGGGGTCGAGCAGCTCGACCCGCCGACCGGGCCGGGCAGCGGCCAGCCCCGGCTCGCCGTGGGCCCGGAGGGGGGCGTGCTCCTGAGCTGGCTCCGGCCCGTCGGCGACAGCGACGCCCACGAGCTCGTCTTCTCCGAGCTGGGCGGGAGCGGCTGGAGCGAGCCCCGTGTGGCCGCCCGCGGCGACGACTTCTTCGTCAACTGGGCCGACCTCCCGTCGGTGGCACGGACGGGCGGCGACACCCTGGTGGCGCACTGGCTCCGGAAGACGGGACCCGGGCCCTACGCCTACGGGATCCGCGTCGCCTTCTCCGTCGACGGGGGACGGAGCTGGGGCGAGCCGGTCGTTCCCCATCGCGACGGCACGCGGACCGAGCACGGATTCGTCTCCCTGCTCCCGACCGGCGGGGGCGGCGTCCGGGCCGTCTGGCTCGACGGGCGCCGCATGGCCGACGGGGATGCCGGCCCGGCCGCCGGCGTCGGAGGCGACGCCGACGACGGGCCGGGGGAGGGCGGGGCCGCCATGACCCTCCGCTCCGCGGTGGTCCTGCCCGACGGCGGGATCCGGTCGCCCTCGCTGGTCGACGGCCGGGTCTGCGACTGCTGCCAGACCTCCGCCGCGGCGACCTCTCGCGGGCCGCTGGTCGTCTACCGCGACCGGTCCGACGAGGAGGTGCGCGACATCTCGGCGGTGCGCCTGGCGGCCGACGGCTGGACCGAGCCCACCGCCGTCCACCGGGACGGATGGCGCATCCACGCGTGTCCGGTCAACGGACCGGCGGTGGACGCCCGGGGCGACACGGCCGCCGTCGCCTGGTTCACCGGGGCCGACGACCGCCCGCGGGTCCGTGCCGCGTTCAGCGACGACGCCGGGGACAGCTTCGGGCCGCCCGTCGACCTCGACGGGGGGCGGCCCTCGGGCCGGGTGGACGTGGCGCTCGTCGACGGAACCCGGGCCCTGGTGAGCTGGGTGGAGTCCACCGCCGAGGGGGCGGAGATCCGGCTGCGCGCCGTGACGCCGGAGGGACCGGCGGGCCCGGCCGCGGCGCTGGCCCCGGCCTCCGCCGCCCGGGCCGGCGGCTTCCCCCGCATGGCCGTCGTCGGCGACACCGTGGTGGTGGCGTGGACCGACCCGGCCGACGACGGCCGGGTGCGGGCGGTCAGGGCC
>CAYZLN010000243.1:0-1619 GCA_964479295.1 uncultured Gemmatimonadota bacterium | reverse complement strand
GGCCACCTACGTCTCTGGACACACCGGGGCCGGCGCCCTACGGTAGGCGGCCGAGCCGTCTCGGCCCGATCCGGGGCCCGGGCGCTCCGCCCGGCGTCCCGACGCGTTCCGAACAGACACAGGGAGCTCCCGATGAGCGACGCCCGCCGATCGTCGATCCGTCCATGCCCCGGCACGGGCCCGGCAGGGCCCGCGATCCGGCCGGTCGCCGCCGCCGTCGTCGCGGTCCTCGTGGCCGTGACGACGCTGGCGGGGCCGGCGCCCTCGGCCGCCCAGCAGTCCTCCGAGGACGGGCGGCTGACCGTCGACCGCTTCCTCGACTGGGAGCGGGTCTCCGGGCCGCGCGTCTCCCCCGACGGCGACCGGATCCTCTTCACGCGCTCCCACGTCGACGCCCAGCGGGACACCTGGGCGTCGGAGATCTGGATCATGGACGCCGACGGCGACCGGAAGCGCTTCCTGATCGAGGGCTCGAGCCCCCGGTGGTCGCCCGAGGGCGACCGGATCGCCTACGTGGGGCAGGGCGACGACGACCGCCCCCAGGTCTTCGTGAAGTGGCTGGGCGAGGAGGGCGGTCCCACGCAGGTCACCCGCCTGCAGGAGGCGCCGCGGCAGATCCGCTGGAGCCCGGACGGCGAGCGGATCTCCTTCCTGAAGCACGTCCCGGACGTCCGCGACTGGCACGTCGACATCCCGGCGCCGCCGGAGGGGGCGCAGTGGACGGAGGGCCCGAAGGTCGTCGACCGCATCCACTACCGGGCCGACGGCATGGGCTGGATGGACCAGGGCTGGACCCACCTCTTCACCGTCTCCGCCACCGGCGGCACGCCCCGGCAGCTCACCCAGGGCGACTGGCACGTGGGCGCCCGCTTCGACGGGCTCCCCTTCGGGGGCGGCTACGACTGGACGCCCGACGGCTCGACGATCGTCTTCGACGGATACGGCGCCCTGGGCGAGGGGGACCCCGACCGCAACTACCGGACGTCGCACATCTACGCCCTGGACGTGGAGACGAAGGAGATCCGCCGCCTCACCGACGAGCCGGGCACCTGGTCGGGTCCGGAGGTGGGGCCGGACGGCCGGCGCGTCGCCTTCACCGGGTACGCGGAGACCGACCTCACCTACACGGCCCCGGACCTGTGGGTGGCGCCGCTGGAGGGCGGGGACAAGCAGAGGCTCTCGGGGGACCTCGACCGTGAGATCCAGGGCCTCCACTGGGCCGCCGACGGGGGAGGCCTCTTCTTCACCGTCCCGAACGAGGGTTCGCAGAACGTCTGGTTCGCCCCCGCCGGCGGCGGAGGCCCCGAGCGCGTGTCCGAGGGCGCGCAGATGGTCAGCC
Source organism: uncultured Gemmatimonadota bacterium (assembly GCA_964479295.1). Lineage (GTDB taxonomy): Bacteria > Gemmatimonadota > Gemmatimonadetes > Palauibacterales > Palauibacteraceae > CAYVFM01. Next base: position 280 of record CAYZLN010000243.1, on the reverse strand, counting down.
TCTCGTCGCTGTCCGACGACGGCGTGGCGGTGGGCGAGCTCTCCACGGCCCGGCGCCCGGGCGAGGTCGTCCGGTACCGCCTTCCGGGCTTCGACGGCTTCGAGCGGCTCACCGACGTGAACGCCGACGTCCTCCGGGACGTCGAGCTGGGCGCGGTGGAGGAGATGTGGTACCGGTCGGACGACGGCACGCGGGTGCAGGGCTGGATCGTCAAGCCCCCGGACTTCGACGAGTCGGAGAGCTGGCCGATGGTGCTCTTCATCCACGGCGGCCCCCACGC
>CAYZLN010000242.1:0-3076 GCA_964479295.1 uncultured Gemmatimonadota bacterium | reverse complement strand
CGAGGTAGGCGCGCATCGGCGGCGGGTCCGGAGTGGGGGCCGCCCGCGGCCGTCGTGCGGCCGGGGGCGGCGAGCGGGGCACGGTCGGGGGACAGTCTCGTGCTCCCGCCGTCCGGGTGCAAGCCGCCCGCGGCAGGGTCGGCCCCCCTGGCGCCGGACGGGCCCGACGGCGACCCTCAGGCCCCCGCGCCCTTCCTCCCGTTCGCCAGGAACCGGCGGGTCTCCTCCGGCGGGCGCGGGCGCGCGAACAGGTAGCCCTGTCCCACCCTGCACCCGAAGCTCACGAGCTCGCCCCGCTGCTCCTCGGTCTCGATCCCCTCGGCGATCACGCCCAGCCCGAAGGCCTCCGCCAGGCCCACGACCGTTCGACAGATGGCCCGGTCGCCCTCGTCCCGGGCCACCCCCTGCACGAAGGACATGTCGATCTTGAGCGCGTCGATGGACAGGTCCTTCAGGTAGGTGAACGACGCGTACCCGGTCCCGAAGTCGTCGATGGCGATGCGCAGGCCCCGCCGCCGGAGCACGTCGAGCCCCGCCCGGGCCCGGAGGATGGCGGTCTCGGTCACCTCGAACTGGCAGAGCCCGGGCTCCATCCCCGCCTCGTCGAGCACCTCGTCCACGGTCCCGGCCAGTCCCTCCTCCTCGAGCTGACGCGCCGACAGGTTCGCCGAGACCCGCAGCGGACGGTCCGTGACCCCCTCCCGGTTCCACCGGGCGACGCGGCGACACGCCTGGCGGAGGATCGTCTCGCCCAGCGGGCCGATCAGCCCCGACTCCTCGGCCAGCGGGATGAACTCCCCCGGTCCGACGAGCCCCCGCTCGGGGTGGCGCCAGCGGGCCAGGGGCTCCACGCCCCAGACCTCCAGCGATTCGAGGTGGACCACGGGCTGGAAGAACGGCACGATCTCGCCGTCCTCGATGGCCCTCCGCAGGCGCTGGACCCTCCGGAGACGCCCCCCGAGCTGCCGGTCCTCCTCCGGGGAGAAGACGTGGTGTCCGCCCTTCTCCTTGGCCCGGTGCACGGCGAGGTCGGCCGACCGGACCAGGTCCTGGGGATGGCCGCTCTCGCCGTCCCCGCTCCGGGGCGCGTGGAAGGCGACGCCGATGCGGACCTCGATCCGGACCGACTCGCCGGCGGCCTCCATCGGCTCGGCGAGGACCCCGTCGATCCGGTCGAGCGCGCCCTCCGCGCCCTCCATGCCGTCGACCTCGTTGAGGAGGACGGCGAACTCGTCGCCCCCGACCCGGGCCACCGTGTCGCTCTCCCGGACGACCCCGCGCAGCCGGTGCGCCACCTCCTGGAGCACCCGGTCGCCGGCCCGGTGGCCCAGGCTGTCGTTGATGTCCTTGAACCGAACCAGGTCCAGCATCAGCAGCGCCAGGGGTGCTCCCGCACGGTCCGACCGGGCGATCGCGCTCTCGAGCCGGTCCCGGAAGAGCGACCGGTTCGGCAGGTCCGTCAGGGTGTCGTGCAGGGCCCGGTGCCGGAGGGCCTGCTCGAGCCGCCGCTGCTCGGTGACGTCCTCGACGGTGCCCGAGAGGCGGGGGCCCTCCTCGTCGTCGACGAGCTCGGCTCGCTCGTGCACCCAGCGCACCTCCCCGTCGGCCCGGACGATCCTGTGCTCGACGTCCAGGGCGGCCTCCCCCTGGAGGGCCGCGTCCTGCGCCGCCTCGAGCTCGGCCTGGTCGTCGGGATGCACGAACTCCAGGAACCCCTCGAAGGTCGGCTCGAACGCGTCCGGCGTCGTGCCGAAGATCCGGTGCACCTGGCGGGTCCACGTCAGGTCCCCGGCCTCCGGGTCCAGCTCCCATCCGCCGATGCCGCCGATGGACTCGGCCCGCTCCAGGCGCTGCACCACCCCCTCCACACGGCTCTGGAAGGCCCGCACGAGCCCGTAGGCGATCGCCGCCCCGCCGAGCACGAAGAGGGTCCCCTTGACCATCTGCGCCCGGGGCCACATCCGCTGCGGCAGGAGCGTGTGGACGAGGTAGTCGGAGAGGAAGATCCAGAGGATCCCGAGGGCGCCCAGGATCACGGCAATCCGGGCGGCGGGGCGGTTCTTCAGGAGCGGTCCCATGTTCACCTCTCGGAGGCGACGGTCGTCCCGTGGGGCGGGCCCGCCGGACGCCGCGTCCGGGTCCCCGGCGCCGGCGGCCGTCCTCCGGCCCGGCCCGACGGACCGCCGCCCGTGCTCGGGGACGGACGATCCGCGTTAACCCTACAACGTCTTAAATCGTACGTTCATGCGGCCACGGGCCACAAGCCAGGGAGCGTCCCCCGGGTCGGCCCGTCCGGACCGCTGGGCCCCGTCATGAGACGGCCCCGGGGGCCCGATCGTTACATCCCCGCCGGTCCCGTCCGCCGCCCGCCGGGCCGGTGTCCCGCCGTCGGCCGAGCCGTTAATGTGGCGTCGCGGGATCCGCACGAGCGCAGATCGTCCACCACGGAACGGAGCCACCCGATGAAGCGACACGCCGCCATGGGCACGGCCGTCCTCCTCGCCCTCGGCATCCTCGCCTGTGGAGGCGGGGAGAGCCCCGACCAGCAGGGGTCGCAGGGCCAGCAGCAGCCGCCGGCCGCCCAGCAGCAACAGCAGACCGACGTGAGCGACGAGGAGCTCAGGGCGTTCGCCGAGGCCACCGACCAGCTCCAGGGCGTGGCCGAGCAGGCCCGGAGCGACATGCAGGGCGCCGAGGGCCAGGAGGAGGCCCAGCAGGTCCGCGAGGACTTCCAGGAGAAGCAGGCCCAGATCGTCCAGGAGGCCGGGCTCGACACGGCGCGGTACACCGAGATCCGGAACGCCATCGAGTCGAACCCCGACCTCCGCAACCGCTTCCTGGAGATCCGTCAGGAGCAACAGCAGTAGCCCCCGCCCGGACCGGGAGCGTCAGAGGGCGGCCCCCGGTCCGGCTCCGGCCGCAGGCTCGAGGCGATCCGGCGGGTCGCTCACCGTCCCTGCGGGTCGTCCGGCCCCGCGTCGAGCGGCTCCACCTCCGGGGCGCCCTCCCGGACCCGGAGGACCCGCTCGAGCGGCACGTCGGTCCAGACGTCCCGCGTGCCGGAGCCGGCCCAGCG
>CAYZLN010000241.1:0-3079 GCA_964479295.1 uncultured Gemmatimonadota bacterium | reverse complement strand
CCGTGCCGGCGATCCGGTAGATCGTGCCGCCCGCCGTCAGCACGTGGAGCTCGCCGTCGGCGTCGGTGCCGAAGGAGGTCACGCTGCCGGGGATCGCGTCGGCCGCCTCACCGTCGATCTCGAGGTCGTGCTCGACCACGTCCGTCGCCTCCCCGCCCTCGAGGCGGAAGCTGCGGAGGAACCCGGCGCACAGGTCGGAGAAGACGTATCGGCCCTCCAGCTCCGGCACGTCCGACCCCCGGTAGACGAAGCCGCCGGTGACCGAGCAGCCCCCGTCGTTGGGGTAGTCCAGCACCGGGAGGGTGAGGCCCTCCTCGTCGCAGCCGGAGGACGGCTCGAAGCAGCTCGAGCCCTCCATGACGTTCCAGCCGTAGTTGAGGCCGGCGGCGTCGTCGTCGACGGCGTTGACCTCCTCCACCTCGTTCTGGCCCACGTCGGCCACGAAGAGGGTCCCGGTGGCCGGGTCGAAGGCGAAGCGCCACGGGTTCCGCAGGCCGTAGGCCCAGACGAGCTCGTGGCCTTCCTCGCCGCCGGGGAACGGGTTGTCGGGCGGTACGAAGGACGGTCCGGCGTCGGGGTCCAGCCGGGCCAGGGAGCCGAGCACCGTCGTCGAGTCCTGCCCGTTGCCCTCGGGATCGCCTCCGCTGCCGCCGTCGCCCAGGGCCACGTAGAGCATGCCGTCGGGGCCGAAGGCGAGCATGCCGCCGTTGTGGTTGGAGAAGGGCTGCGCGACGGCGAGGAGCGTGTCGGCCTGCGCGGACCCGGCCTGCTCGGCCGCGGGGTCGTCCAGGGTGTACTCGACCACCCGGGTGTCGCCCTCGTCCCCGCCGGAGCCTCCGGCGACCGTGAAGTCCAGGTAGAAGCGGCCGTTCTGGGCGAAGTCGGGATGGAAGGCGAGCCCGAGCAGCCCGCGCTCGCCGCCGGTCGCCACCGCGCCGGAGATGTCCAGCCAGGGATCCTGCCGCACCTCGCCGTCGACCAGCAGGCGCACGGTGCCCGGCTGCTCCAGGACGAAGACCCGGTCGTCCCCGGGCGGCGACGTCAGGTAGGTCAGGGCCTCCATCCCCGTGGCGAGCTCCTGGAGCTGGAGCGTGACGCCGTCTCCGCCCCCGCCCCCGTTCCCCGGCGGCCCGGTGGCGTCGTCGGAGCAGGCGACGGAGACGAGGAGCGACAGGGCCACGGCGGCCGCGGTCCGGCCAGGGGACCGGCGGCGGGCGGCCGGCGACGTCGGGGGGCGGGATCGGGCCATGGGTGCGGGGGGTTCGGGTCGCGGGTCGCGGGCGGGGGAGCGGGCGGTCCGCTCCCCGCCCCGGCGGCGCATCGTCCCAGAATACGTGGCAGCGAGTGGAAGGGGAAGCCCGGCGGCCTCTGGACAGGCCTGCCCGCGGGGATCACATTGTGAGATCCGCCCCGCGCGGCCCGGCCCCGGCCCGGCCGCGCGCCCCTGTCCTCTCGGGGGAGGTGCTCCGATGAAGGTCCGGGAGATTCTCCGCAGGAAGGGCCACGAGGTGGTCACCGTCGGCCCCGGGACCAGCCTCCTCGCCGCGATGCGTCGCCTCGTCGAGCACGACATCGGGTCGCTCGTGGTGGTCGACGACGGCGAGGTGACGGGCATCGTCACCGAGCGGGACGTCCTCCGGCTCGGCGCCGACGACCCCGGCCGCCTGGAGGCGACGTCCGTCGGCGACGCGATGACCGCCGACCTGATCATCGCCACGCCGGACGACGACATCCACTACTGCATGGAGATCATGACCCGGAACCGGGTCCGGCACCTGCCCATCATGGACGGCCGCGACCTCCGGGGCATCGTCTCCATCGGCGACGTGGTGAACAACCTCCGGAAGCACGCCGAGGCCGAGAACCGCCACCTCAAGGACTACATCCGCGGGGCGGTGCGCTGAGGGGGGCCTCGGGCCAGGCCGGGACGGCGGCCCCGAGGGACGAGCGGCGCCGGCCGCAGGGCCGGGGGCCGCCGACGCCCGGACCCGGGGGCGCGCCGGGGTCCGAGGCCGGAGCCGGGTCAGCTCCCGGCGTCCCCCCGGTTCACCTCCAGCTCCTGCACGACGACGGCGACCTCCACCCGGCCCTCCTCCACCGCCTGCTCGAGCTGCTCGATCTGGGGCCGGACGCTGGGCTCGATGCGCTCGCGCTCGGCCTCGCTCAGCGAGTCGAGCCGGGCCCGGATCCGCCGGAGCTCCCGCTTCGCCCGCTCGCGCTCCCCGGCCGTCATCACCGCGTCCATGCCGTCCACCGTGATCTCGGTGCGGAAGGGATAGAGCATGCCCTGCCGGTCGCGGTAGTCGCTGAACCGGACGGTCATCCGGATGGGGTTCTCCGCGTCCTCGGTGACCATCTCCCCCTGCATGGAGAGCCGGCGGATCACGTGGCTCTCGACGTCGACCTGGAACGTCGCGGAGGCGGGCTCGAACTCGCCGCGCGCCCCCGCCGGGGTCATCGTCCCGACGTCGATGCCGCCGAAGTCGTCCACCGCGAGCGTCCAGACGTCGTGGCCGCCGACGGTCTCGCGGCCCTGGAGCCCGGCGCGGTCGGCCATCGAGAGGAAGAGCTCGTACGGGTTCCCCCATCCGCGGGGCGCCTCGTCGCCGCCGTCCCCGGACGCCGGCACGAAGACCGGACGCCCGTCGCGCGTCCGCTTCTCGAAGCGGTTGGTGACGGGGGCCTGCCCCATCACGTCGACCCGCTGGGTGACGGTGTAGTCCTCGATCCCCGCCACCCGCTCCTCGTAGGCGTCCACCGCACGCTCCATGATCTCCTCGCCAGTCTGGGCCGTGGCCGGCCCCGCGAGGAGGAGGATCGACAGGGCGGCGGCGAGGGGTGGTATCCGGAGCCTGGGCATGGGTCTCTCCCGGTCGTCGTCGCTGCGCTTCGAAGCTGAGGCCGCGCCGCGGAGGGGCCGTCGGGGCCGCCGCGGACGCGTACACGGGGACGGGGGGCGAGTGCCGGGCCGGGCCCGGCGCACACACCGGAACCGATTCTGCATGAGTGGGGCCGTGGAGCGGGGCGGGGACGTCCGGCGAGCCCCCGCCCCCGACCCGACATCCCAGCCTTCGGAGGA
>CAYZLN010000240.1:0-3103 GCA_964479295.1 uncultured Gemmatimonadota bacterium | reverse complement strand
AGCCCGAACTCGAGGGTGACCTCCCGGGCGGGCTCGAGCTCGATGGCCTCGTCGGCGCCGGCGGCCCGGACGTTGGTGAGCTTCTTCCCCTTGGTGGGGTTGACCTCCAGGTCGTTCTCCTTCGCGTGCTCGCCGACGATCATGCCGTCGTAGACCTCGTCGCCGGGCCGGACGAACATCTGCCCCCGCTCCTGCAGGTTCCAGATCGAGTAGGCGGTGGCGGTGCCCCGGGCCATGGAGACCAGGGCGCCGGTGCCGCGGGAGGCGAGCTGGCCGGCCCACGGGCCGTACCGGGCGAACTGGCGGTGGAGGTTCCCCCGCCCCCGGGTGTCGGCGAGGAACTCCGACCGGTACCCCGCCAGCGCCCGGGAGGGCACCAGGAAGCGCAGCCGCACCTGGTCGACCTCGCGGCTCATGTCGATCATCTCCCCCTTCCGCTCGCCGAGCCCCTGGATCACCGTGCCCATCGCCGACTGGGGCACCTCGGCCACCACCTCCTCGTAGGGCTCCTCGACGTTCCCGTCGTCGTCCTCGCGGGTGATCACCTCGGGGCGCGAGACCGTGAGCTCGTACCCCTCCCGGCGCATGGTCTCCAGCACCACGGTCAGGTGCAGCTCGCCGCGGCCGGAGACGCGGAAGCGGTCCGGATCGTCGGTGTCCCCGACCCGCAGGGCGACGTTGGCCAGGGCCTCGCGGTCCAGCCGCTCCCGGATCTGCCGGGAGGTGAGCTTGTCGCCCGACAGGCCCGAGAAGGGGGAGTCGTTGGCCTCGATCTCGACGGCCATCGTCGGGGGCTCCACGGCGATGCCCTCGAGCCGTCCCGGCCGGTCGGGGTCGCAGAGGGTGGCGCCGATCTCGGCCTCCTCCACGCCGGCGACGGCGACGATCTCGCCGGCGGAGGCGGTCTCCACCTCCCGCCGCTCGAGCCCCTCGTAGGCGTAGAGCTGGGGGACCTTCACGCGCAGCGACGGATCGTCCTCGTCCAGGGGCCAGACGGCCACCTGCTCGTTCACGCGGATGCTCCCGGCCTCGATGCGACCGATGGCGAGGCGCCCGAGATAGGGGGAGTAGTCGAGGGTGGAGACCAGGAGCCGGAACGGGTCCTCCGGGTCCCCCGGGGGCGCGGGGACCCGGTCGACGATGGCGCGGAAGAGGGGGCCGAGGTCGCCGGGGCCGGGGCCCGGGCCCCCGGAGCCGCCCCCGGCCGTCGACGCGGCGTCTCCGGCCGTCCGGGCCGGGCCGCCGCCTCCCCCCGGGCCGCTCCCGTCCCCGGCCGGCCGCAGCTCCCGCGCCCGCGACAGGTCCTCGGTGGCCCACCCGTCGCGGGCGGAGGCGTAGAGGAGGGGCGCGTCGAGCTGGTGGTCGTCGGCCTGCAGCTCCATGAAGAGCTCGAGCACCTCGTCGTGGACCCGCTCGGGGTCGGCGTCCGGCCGGTCGACCTTGTTGATCACCACGACCGGCTGGTGCCCCAGCTCCAGGGCCTTCCGGGTCACGAAGCGCGTCTGGGGCATCGGGCCCTCGAAGGCGTCCACCAGGAGCAGGACGCCGTCGACCATCCGGAGGATCCGCTCCACCTCCCCCCCGAAGTCGGCGTGGCCGGGGGTGTCCACGAGGTTGATCTTGACCTCCTCGCCCCCCTCCGGGGGGGTCCAGCGGACGGCGGCGTTCTTCGAGTAGATCGTGATCCCGCGCTCCCGCTCCTGGGGGTCGCTGTCCATGACGCGCTCCTGCACGTCCTCCCGCGGCCGGAACACGCCGGTGGCCTGGAGCATCCGGTCCACCAGCGTGGTCTTGCCGTGGTCCACGTGGGCGATGATGGCGATGTCGCGGATCGCGGTCACGTCACGTCCCTGCTGCGGGTTCGTCTCGGGCCGGGGGGCGGCCGTCGGCCCGGCGGGCGGATCGGTCGCGGGCGTCCGGCCCGGGCGCCGGCGGCCTCTCCCGATCGGGGCGCCGTCCCCGGCGGGGCGGGGATCCGGACCGGCCGCTTTTCAGCTACCCGGACCCACCGGCGAAGTTCTGGCGGCGCAGGGGGGCGCCCGGCACGGCTAGCAGATTGCTGAGGGCCGTGCGGCGCCGTTAGGTTGAGACGCCGCCGGGGGGCGTCGGCGCGGCCGGGGGGACGGGTCGCCGGCGGGAGGCGCAGCAGGGCGTGACTCGAACCGACGGGCAGCGCGTGGCGACCGAGAGGACAGACACCGACGACACCCCCGCGGCGCCGGGCCCGGCGGACGCCGCCCGGCCCGTCGCCGGGACCGCCCGCCTCCGGGCGGCCGCCGTCTTCGCGGCGGGCCTGCTGGCCGTCCTGGCCGCGGCCTGCTTCAAGCCCACCGCCTACGGGAACGCCAACAGCCTCATCGTCGTCCACCCCGACGAGGAGCTGTGGGCCCAGGTGGAGGAGGCGACCTACGAGACCCTGGAGCCCACCATCTTCACGGTGCGGGAGGAGAACAGGTACTACGTCCAGCCGGTGGACACGGCGGCCACCGAGGACTTCTCCAAGCTCCGCACCTTCAAGCAGGTGCTGATCTTCGGGACGCCGGAGAACCGGTTCGTCCAGTGGGTCGCCGACGAGGCCGACGTCGACGACCCCCGCCCCGGCCAGATCGTCCGGGCCCGGGAGATCTGGGCCGAGGGGCAGATCGTGACGGCCGTGGTGCTGGACCCGGACGACCGGGCGGGCTCCTGGAGGGAGGCCCTCCCGGAGCTGATCGAGCGGATCGACGAGATCTACCGTGACTTCGTCCGCCGCCGGATGTTCACCACCGGCGTGGACTCGGCCACCGGCGACTCCCTCCAGGAGCGGTACGGGTTCCGCGTCCGGTTCCCCCGGGTCTACGACGTCACGGTCCGGAACGAGGGCGAGGGGCCGGTCGTGATCCGCAACGACAACCCCGAGCCGTCGCAGCTCATCCGCTCCCTGCTGGTGGACTGGCGCTCGCCCCCCCTCGACAGCCTCACGGCCCGGGAGGCGTACCGGTGGCGGGCCGCCGTGGACAGCCTCCACTACGTCGTCCCGCAGGCGATCGACACCACCCGCCGCAACACCGTCGAGCGCCTCGAGCTCTCGGGCCGGCCCGCCCTCGAGGTGACGGGGGTGTGG
>CAYZLN010000239.1:0-3149 GCA_964479295.1 uncultured Gemmatimonadota bacterium | reverse complement strand
ATCAGCACCACCTTTCCGAACTGCTCCCCCGCCTCCAGCCGCTCGTGGGCGTCCCGGATCCGGTCCAGCGGCCAGGCCACGTCGATGACCGGCTCCAGGCGGCCGGCGAAGACCAGGTCCATGACCTCCTGGAACTCCGCCCGGGTGGCCATCGTCGAGCCCATCACCTCGATCTGCTTCCAGAACACCCGCCGGATGTCGAGCTGGCCGGAGGGCCCGGTGGTCGCCCCGTAGGTCACCAGCCGCCCCTTCTTGGCCAGCGACCGCACGCAGCCGCGCCACATCGCCTCGCCCACGCTGTCCAGCACCACGTCGACGCCGCGCTCGCCGGTCTCCTCCCAGACGACGTCGGAGAAGTCCTCCTCGAGGCGGTCGATGACCACGTCGGCGCCCAGCTCCCGGACGCGCTCCACCTTCTCGGGGCCGCTGGTGACCGCGAAGACCCGGGCGCCCGAGAGCCGGGCGATCTGGACCGCGGCGGTGGAGACCCCGCCCGACGCGCCGGTGATCAGGACGCTCTCGCCGGCGCGGAGGCCCGCCCGCGTCTTCAGCGCCCGCCACGCGGTCTGGAAGACCAGCGGCACCGCCGCGGCCTCCTCGTAGGGGTGGTCCTCGGGCAGCTCGTAGAGGTTGCGGGCCGGGACGGCGACCTTCTCGGCGGCGCCTCCGTCCATGTGCTCGCCGAGGATGCCGTACTCGTCGCAGAGGCTGTGCTCGCCGCGGGCGCACCACTCGCAGTCGCCGCACCAGAGGCCCGGGTTGACGACGACCCGGTCGCCGGTCTCCCAGCCCTCGACGCCGTCGCCGACCTCCTCGACGAAGCCGGCGATGTCCGAGCCGCCGACGTGGGGCAGGTCCAGGTCGAGCCCGGGAAGCCCCCGGCGCACCCAGAGGTCCAGGTGGTTGAGGGCCACCGCCTCGACCCGGACGACCACCTCGCCGGGCCCCGCCGTCGGGTCGGGGCGCTCGCCGACCTCCATCGTCTCCGGTCCGCCGTGCTTCTCGAAGTAGGCCGCTTTCATCGATCTCTCCCTGCCTTCGGGTTCTCGGTCGTCGGACGTCCCGGCACGCTCAGCCCCGCTCGGGCCGTCCCGTCTGCATGCTGAGGCACCAGTCGCGCCACGGAAGCTCCAGCGCGCTGCAGTCGCGGTCGGTGATCCGGCCGTTACGGGTCTGCGAGAAGTTGAGGATCGCCACCAGCACGACGCCGCCCACGGTGTTGCCCGCCGTCACCGGCGCCAGGAAGCCCCACGCGAACGCCCCCATCGTCGCGTCGCCCAGGAAGACCAGGTAGAGCACCTCGCAGGCGCCGACGATGCAGTGGAACAGGTCGGCCGCGGGGATCAGGAACATGATGGCGAAGACCACGGCGACCCGGGTCACCGTGTCCCGGGCCGCGTGGTTCAGCCACACCATGCTCGCCACCAGCCAGCCGGCGATCACCCCCTTCCAGAACAGGTCCCACGGGGCCGTCGCCAGGGCGTGCTCCGCGAAGCCGCGGGCGGCCTCGGCCGTGTCGGGCTCGAAGATCCCGGTGCGCGCGAAGACCCAGGCCGCGACGGCGGCCCCGAGCACGTTGGCGGCGAAGACGACCCCCCAGACCCGCAGCAGGGCCGGCAGGCTCGCGATGCGGGTCAGGACCAGCGTCACCGGGGTGAGCGTGTTCTCCGTGTAGAGCTGGTACCGCCCCAGCACGATCAGCAGGAAGCCGACCGGATAGAGGACGTTGCCCAGGAGGACGGACGCCTCCCCCGGTATCGACCCCGTGACGGCCGCCCGGGCCAGGAACGCCAGCGCGATCGACAGGCCGGCGGCCAGGCCGCTCAGGAAGAGGAGGCGGTTGGAGCGGTCGAACTCCTCGTCGGCGGTGGCCACCACCCGCTGGAAGATCTCGTCCGTGGAGAAGATGTCCCGCACGGCCCGGCCCGCCGCCGGCGCCCCGCTCCGGGCCCGGTCCGCCACCGTCCGCATCGCCAGGCGGTCGCCCCCGCCGGGCCGGGACGCCGTCCCCTCCTGCGCGGCGTCGGCCGGAAGCTCCGCCGAGGGAGGCGCCGGATCGTCGGCCGCGGACCCCGACGCCCCCGTCGCCGCCGGCTCCGTCGCGCCGTCCGCGTCCCGTCGTCCGTCCGGCGCCCCGTCCTCGAGGGCGGCCCGCAGCGCCCCGGTCAGCTCCTCGCGGCTCCAGCCGCCGTCGTGCCGCACCCCGTCCACGAAGAAGGTGGGGGTGCCGTTCACCCCGCTCCGGACGCCGCTGTCGACGTCCTCCTCGACGCGGGCCGCGGTCGACTCCGCCTCAAGGTCGCGCTCGAAGCGGTCGGGGTCGACGCCCAGCTCCCGGGCCCACCCCGCGAGGACGTCCCGGTCGAGCTCGCCGTCGTGCTCCAGGACGCGGTCGTGCATGCCCCAGAGCTCCCCCTGGCGGCCGGCCGCCTCCACGGCCCGGGCGGCGAGCTCCGCGCCGGGGTGGCTGTGCTCGATGGGGAAGTGGCGGAGGACGTAGCGGACGCGGTCGCCCATCTCCTCCAGCACCTCCCGGACGACGGGCCACGCCCGGGCGCACTGCGGGCACCTGAGGTCGACGTACTCCACCAGCGTCGCCGGCGCGTCGTCGGGGCCGAGCACGTGGTCCCGGTCCGGGTCCACCGGCCGGGAGAGGCGACCGGACCGACCCTCCCCCGCGCCGCTCACGATCCGACCTCGTCCCGGGCGTCCCCGGCGAGGTCGTCCAGCGCCTCGAGGATGCCGTCGGCCCCCGGAACCACGTCGGGCGGGGAGACGTGGCTCCAGCGGACGGCCCCCTCCGGGTCCAGGACGAAGAGGGCGCGCTCGGCGATCCCGTCGTCGTCCCGGTACACGCCGTACGCCCGGGCCACCTCGCCCTTGGGCTCGAAGTCGGCGAGCAGGGGGAACTCGAGGCCCCGGTGATCGGCGAAGGCCGCGTGGGACCAGACGCTGTCCACCGAGATCCCCACCAGCCGGGCGCCGCGCTCCTCGAACCGGGGCAGGACGGCCTGGTAGAGGTCGAGCTGGTCGCTGCAGACCGGGCTCCAGTCCCCGGGATAGAAGACGAGGACCGCGGGCCGCCCCCGCAGCTCGTCGAGCGACAGCGTCTCGTCCGGGCCGGCCGGCAGCGTGAAGCCCGGGGCCGG
>CAYZLN010000238.1:0-3158 GCA_964479295.1 uncultured Gemmatimonadota bacterium | reverse complement strand
CAGCGGCGCCACCAGAAGCTGATCGAGGAGGCCCCCAGCCCGGCCGTCGACGAGGAGCTCCGGGAGCGGATGGGCGAGGCGGCGGTGCGGGGGGCGGAGGCCATCGGGTACCACAACGCGGGCACCGTCGAGTTCCTCCTCGGGGCGGACCGCCAGTTCTACTTCATGGAGATGAACACCCGGATCCAGGTGGAGCACCCGGTGACCGAGTGGGTCACGGGGGTGGATCTGGTGAAGGAGCAGATCCGGGTCGCGGCCGGCGAGGAGCTCTCGGTGGACGAGCCGCCGGAGCTCGAGGGGCACGCGGTCGAGTGCCGGATCAACGCCGAGGACCCGGACGCCGACTTCCGCCCCTCGCCCGGCGACCTGACGGCGTTCAACCAGCCGGGGGGGCTCGGCGTGCGCGTGGACACGCACATGTACGCCGGCTACCGGGTGCCCCCCCACTACGACTCCCTGCTCGGGAAGCTGATCGTCCACGCCGACGACCGGACCGAGGCGCTCACCCGGGCCTACTACTGCCTGGAGGAGTTCGTGGCGGAGGGCGTCACGACGACCATCCCCTTCCTCCAGCGGATCCTCCGGGACGAGGAGTTCGCGAGGGGGGAGATGGACACCACCTTCGTGGAACGCTTCAAGGAGCGGGAGAGCGGCTGACGGCGTGAACCGACACCCCCCGAGGAGGGCCCCCCGTCCCCCGCGGCGCCTCGTCGCCGGCGTCTCCGCCGCCGGGCGGCGCGGGGGCGACGGATGAGCGAGGAGCGGCAGCGCCGCGAGGCGCTGGGCGTGGGCCTCGCGGGATCGGCCCTCCTCCTGGCCCTGGCCCTGGTCTCGGGGCTCGCGGCGCCGGACGGCAACCTGGTCGGGCCGGCGGGCGAGCGCCTCCACGTCTGGCTCACCGCCGCGGTGGGCCCGTCGGCCCTCCTGTCGGTGGTCCCCCTGGCGGTCGGGGCGCTCTACGGGTTCGGCCTGGCGGGCCGCGAGCGGGCGCTCCGGTGGACCGCCTTCGCCGCGGCCTGCGTAGCGCTCGTGCCCCCGCTCCTCCAGCTCGCCGGCGCCCCGGAGAGCTGGGCCGGGTGGTGGGGGGTGCGGGCCGGGGAGGTGGCCCGGGCGGGCCTCGGGACCGTCGGCGGCCTCGTCGTGGTGTCCGCGGCCCTGCTCGCCCTGACGGTCCTCACGCTGCGGTGGTCGCCGGTGGCGGGGGTCCGGGGCGTCGCCGCGGGGATCCGGGACGCCCTCGACGGCGCCGGCCGCGGGTGGAGGAGCGTCCTCGACGCCGCCGACCGGGCCGTGGGCGCCGTGACCGGGCGCGGTGGGGCGAGGCCGGCGGGCCGCAACCCGTGGGAGGACGCGGCCCGGGACGGGGAGGCCGACGCCCCCGCGGCGGCGGAGGCGGCCGACGCGACCGGGCGGGACGGGACCGAGGGCGGGCCCGACGCCGGCGCGGGCGCCGGGGAGGAGGCGTTCCCGCTGCCCGACCCCGGCGACACCACCCAGACGGAGCTCCCGCCGCTGGACCTGCTGTCCAGGCCCGACGAGGGCGGCCGCGGGCTGAGCGGCCGCGAGCTGGAGGAGCTCGGGCAGGTCCTCGTCGACAAGCTGGAGAGCTTCGGCGTCGAGGGGGAGATCCAGGGCTGGACGACCGGCCCGGTGGTGACGCAGTTCGAGGTCGTGCCGGCCTCGGGGGTGAAGGTGGGCCAGATCTCCGCCCGCTCCGACGACCTGGCCCTGGCGCTGAAGGCCCCCTCGGTCCGCGTCGTGGCCCCGATTCCGGGGAAGGGGGCCGTGGGCGTGGAGGTGCCGAACCCGGAGCCCGAGGTCGTGCACCTCCGGGAGGTCCTGGAGTCGCGGGCGTACCGCGACTTCCGCGGGGCCCTGCCGCTGGCGCTGGGCCGCGACCTGTCGGGCGACCCCTACTGCACGGACCTCACCCGGATGCCGCACCTGCTCATCGCGGGCGCCACCGGCTCGGGGAAGTCGGTCTGCATCAACTCCATCATCACCAGCCTCGTCTACCGCTACACGCCCCGGGAGCTCCGGCTGCTCATGATCGACCCGAAGATGGTCGAGCTGAGCGTCTACGAGGGCCTCCCCCACCTGCGCCATCCGGTGGTCACCGACAACGAGGACGCGGCCGCGGTCCTCAAGTGGCTCCGGCACGAGATGGAGCGCCGCTACGAGCTGCTCTCCCGGAACCAGGCGCGGAGCCTCGCGGAGTTCAACCAGAAGGTGCGCTCGGGCGAGGAGATCCGCGTCCCCGACCGGCCGGAGGCGGAGTACGAGGAAGGCGAGCTCCCGTACGTCGTCCTGCTGGTCGACGAGCTCGCCGACCTCATGATGACCGTCCAGTCGGAGGTGGAGGGCCCGCTGGCGGTGCTCGCCCAGAAGGCCCGGGCGGTGGGGATCCACCTGGTCATCGCCACCCAGCGGCCGTCGGTGAACGTGATCACCGGGCTGATCAAGGCCAACTTCCCGAGCCGGATCGCGTTCCGGGTGGCGTCGAAGACCGACAGCCGCACGATCCTGGACCAGAACGGCGCCGAGAGCCTGCTGGGGAACGGCGACATGCTCTTCCTCCCGCCGGGCGAGTCGGACCCGGTCCGGATCCAGGGCGCCTTCATCGAGGGCGACGACACCGAGCGCCTGGTGAAGTGGTACCGGCGACAGGCGGGCGCCCGGGAGACGACGCTGAGGTCGGAGGAGGACATCCTGGAGGTGGTGGACGAGCTGGAGCGCGAGGAGGCGCGCGTCGACGTGCAGGAGGAGGTGCTCGAGGACCGGGACGAGCTCTTCCGCCAGGCGGCCGAGATTGTGGTGGCCGCCGACTCCGGGTCGACGAGCCTCCTCCAGCGACGGCTCCGGATCGGCTACGGACGCGCGGCCCGGATCATCGACCAGCTCCACCACGCGGGGATCGTCGGGCCCTCGGAAGGGTCTCAGGCCAGGGAGGTCCTGGTGGACATGGAGGAGCTCGAGGACGTTCTGGCCGAGGAGGATCTGTGAGACCCGGGACGCGGACGTGGACGTGGGCGGCGGCGGCGGCCGCGGGCCTGGCCGCCGCGCTGGCGGCCGGCGGGGCGGCCTCCGGCGCGGGGGCGGTCGGAGCGGGCCCCGGGCTCGACGGCCGGGCCGCCGACACGGCCCCCGACGCCGACGCG
>CAYZLN010000237.1:2028-3189 GCA_964479295.1 uncultured Gemmatimonadota bacterium | reverse complement strand
GGACTTCCGCGGCGAGCCGGGCTTCTCGGGGTCGCACGACAAGACGATCCAGCTCGTCCGGGCGGGCAGCTACGAGGCCGGCGCGCTGAACGAGCAGGTGTGGCGCAGCCGGGTGGCGTCGGGCGACGTGGACAGCTCCCGGGTGAAGGTGATCTGGCGGACGCCGGCCTACTACGACTACCACTGGGTCGTCCGGCCCGACGTGACGGAGCGCTTCGGCGACGACTTCGTCGAGAGGGTCCGGGAGGCCTTCACGGGGCTGGATCCGGACGACGGGCCGCGGGAGGAGGCGATCCTCGGGATGTTCGGGGCCGAGGCGTTCGTCCCCACCGAGAACGCCAACTACGACGAGATCGAGGAGATCGGGCGGCAGATCGGGAAGATCCGGTGACGTCGGGGCGCGACGCCCCGCCGCCCGACGGGGCGACGGACGACGCCGGGGCGGCCCCGGAGGCCCCGACCTCGGGGGGGCGGGACGGCGCGGTCTACGACCTCCGGGACGTGCGCAAGAGCTATGACGGCACCCGGGCGGTGGACGGCGTCGACCTCCGGGTGGATCCGGGCGAGCGCGTCGCCCTCGCCGGGCCCAGCGGCGCGGGGAAGAGCACGCTCATCGCCCTGATGAACGGGAGCCTCGCCCCGACGTCGGGGCGGGTGCGGGTCTTCGGCCGCGACGTCGCCGACCTCTCCGTGCGCGAGCTGCGGCGCCTCCAGCGGCGCATCGGCACGGTCCACCAGCAGTTCCACCTCGTCGACAACCTCAGGGTCGTCCACAACGTGAACGCCGGGCGGCTGGGCGAGTGGTCGACCGCGCGGGCGGCGGTCTCGCTGCTCCGGCCGCTGGGCGTCGACCGGGCCCGGGGCGTCCTCGAGCGGGTCGGGATCGGCGACAAGCTCTTCCAGCGCACCGAGAGCCTCTCCGGGGGCGAGCAGCAGCGCGTGGCCCTGAGCCGGGTGCTGGCGCAGGACCCGGAGGTCGTCCTGGCCGACGAGCCCATCTCCAGCCTCGACCGGGAGAACAGCCGCGAGGTGATGGACCTGCTCCGGGACCTGGCCCGGGAGGAGGGGAAGACCCTGGTGGTGAGCCTCCACGAGTGGGAGTACGCGCTCAGCCACTGCGAGCGGGTCGTGGGGATCCGGGCGGGCCGGGTGCTGTTCGAC
>CAYZLN010000237.1:0-1928 GCA_964479295.1 uncultured Gemmatimonadota bacterium | reverse complement strand
CCCCGCAGCCGGCGTCGGGCGGGCCCGGCGGCGGGGACGGGGCCCGGGACGCCCCCTCGCCGGCGAACCGCCGGACGCTGTGGGCCGTCCTCGCCCTCGCCGCGGTGGCCTGGGCGCTCTCCCGGGCCGGCCTCTTCGCCGGGGAGCTGGTCAACCCCGGGGGCTGGACGCTCGTGGAGCGCTTCCTCGGGGCCGCGCTCCGGCCCGAGACGAGCCCGGCGTTCCTCGAGCGGGCCGCGAGGGCGACCTTCACGACCCTCGCGTTCGCCGCGTGCGGCACCGTCCTGAGCCTCATCTTCGGGGCGGTGGGCGGCGTCCTGGCGTCGGAGGTCTGGTGGAAGGCGGTCTTCCGGAGCCGGGGCCGCCGCGCCTGGCTCGGCTACCGGGCCCCGTGGCTCGCCGTGCGGGCCGTGCTGGCGGTGCCGCGCGCCATCCACGAGATCGTCTGGGGCCTCTTCTTCATCGCCCTGGTCGGGCTCGATCCGCTGGTGGGGGTGCTCGCCATCGCCATCCCCTACGGGGCGATCACGGCCAAGATCTTCTCGGAGATCCTCGACGAGACCCCGACCCGGTCGCTGGAGGCGCTGCTCAACCGGGGGGTGGAGCCGCTCAAGGCGTTCCTCTACAGCCAGGTCCCGCAGGCCTTCCCCGACCTGCTGTCCTACGGCTTCTACCGCTTCGAGTGCTCCATCCGCTCGGCCGCCGTGCTGGGGATCATCGGCGCCGGCGGGCTGGGCTACGAGATCTTCCTCAGCCTCCAGTCCCTTCGGTACGAGCAGATGTGGACGTTCCTCGCGGCCCTCGTGGTGCTCACGGGCCTGACGGACCTCTGGAGCGGCGTGATCCGCCGGCGGACGGGGTCGCCGCACCGGGTGGACATCAGCCTGGGGACGGAGCGGCGGACCGCGGCCGAGCTGGAGGGCGAGCCCTGGTGGCGCCGCGCGGCGGGCGCCGCCGCGGCCCTGGGCGGCCCGGAGGACAGGGGGGAGGGGGCGCCGACGGCGGCCCCCATCCACGCGTCGGCGGGGGCGGAGGGATCAGGGGCCGGCGAGCCGGCGGAGGCCCTGGAGGCGGACGCCCCGCCCGGCGCCCGGCCGACGAGCCCGGACCGGGACCCCGTGGTCCGCTGGTCGCTGGTGGCCGGGGGGCTGCTGCTGGTGCTCTCCTTCTGGCACGTGGGCCCGTCCTTCGGCCAGCTCGTCGAGCCCCGTACGCTCGAGATGTGGAGGCAGATCTCGGGCGAGGCCTTCCCGCCGAGCCTGGCCGGCGTCGGCTGGGGCCGGATCGTGGAGCTCTCCTCGCTCACGCTGGCCATGTCGATCCTGGCCGTCGCCGGGGCGGCCGTGGCCGGGATCGTCCTGTCGTTCCCGGCCGCGACCAACTTCCTGCTTCCCGGGGGGCTCCTGATCGGCGAGCGGGCGTCGGGGACGGCGAAGGCGGCCGGCACCGCGGCCTGGGCGCTGACCCGTGGCGTCCTGCTCTTCCTCCGGGCGGTGCCCGCGCCCATCTGGGCGCTGATCCTGCTCTTCGTCTTCTTCCCGGGCATCCTGCCGGGGGCGATCGCCCTGGGGCTCTACACGGCGGGCGTGCTCGGGAGGCTCATGGCGGAGGTCACCGAGAACCTGGACGCCCGTCCGCTGCGTGCGCTCAAGGCCCAGGGCGCCTCGGGGCTGCAGGTGTTCCTCTACGGCGTGCTCCCGGCGACGGTGCCCCGCTTCCTCTCGTACGTCCTCTACCGCTGGGAGGTGACGATCCGGGCCACCGTCATGGTCGGGCTGGTCGGGGCCGGGGGGCTGGGCCGCCTGCTCACCGAGCAGCTCTCGAGCTTCGACTTCCGGGGCGTGCTGGCCACGCTCACCGCCTACGTGGTGCTCACCTTCCTGGTGGACATGGTCAGCGCGCGGGTCCGGCAGGACCTGCGGTAGCGG
>CAYZLN010000236.1:1641-3207 GCA_964479295.1 uncultured Gemmatimonadota bacterium | reverse complement strand
CGTACGGCGGCGCGAGGCCCCGGCCCAGAAGGTGGTCCTGCCGGAGCCGCAGGCTGCCCAGGTTGACGTTGGCCTTCAGGATCTCGCCCGTGCGGGGATCCACCACGGACGCGCCGTACGACCACCCGCGCGTCCGCCGGTGCGTCCAGTGGATCACGTTGTAGCGCACGTCCAGGGGATCGGCCTCCTCCGGCAGCACCTCCACGCGGAAGGCGTCCTCGAAGCCCGCGGCCTCGAAGGCCTCCTCCCACCAGGAGGCCCCCTCGATCACCGCCGAGCGCACCGGCTCCGGGATCCCGGGGTCGACGTGGAAGACGAGGGGGTCGTCGGGCTCCGACGACGCGGCGCCCGGGTCCCGCTTCTCGAGCCGGTGCCGGGTGGCCCACTGCACCTCGAGCTCGCGGTCCAGGGGGCGGGCGAAGTCGTGGAACGAGATCCCGAAGGCCCCGACCCTCGGGTCGACGTCCCGGGGCTGGTAGCCGTCGCCGGGCAGCCGGACCAGGGAATGGTGTTGCCGGAGGGTCACGGCCCGGCCGTCGGCCGCGGTCCGGCGCACCAGCGGGCCGGGATCGTCGCTGGTGAAGGTCAGCGACGCCTCGACCTCGGTGTTCCGGGGAAACGCGCCGGTGCCGGGCAGGTGGATCACGCTTCGGTCGCCGTCCCGCTCGAACTCGCCCTGGCCGGTCTCCTCGAGGCGGTTCACGACCCCGTGGGCGTCCCGGAGGAAGAAGTCGGTGGCGTCCACGAGGACGCGGTCGCCCGTCTCGGCCTCGACCTCGAAGGCCCAGATCGTGGCGGGGGCGAAGGCCTCGCGCACCGCCCGGGCCTCCGCCGGGTCGTCGGTCCGGGCCCGGTACCGGTAGTTGGGCTGGACCAGCAGGACGCGCGGGCCCACGCGCCGGGCCTCCACGACCCGGGTGTCCCCGAGCTGGCCCCGGTCCAGGCCCACGGGGTTGCTGCCGAGGCCCGTGGCCAGCGACACCTGGTAGAGGAGCTCCTCCTCCCAGCGGTCGACCTCCAGGTGGAGGCGGCCCTCCTCCTCGTCCCACCAGAGGTCGAAGTACCCCTCCATCCGCTCCATGCCCTCCGTGGCCTCGGCGATCGAGGGCGTCTCTTCGTCCGTCTCCTGGAGCGCCGCGGCCTGTGAGGGGACGAGGGCCCCGAGGCCCAGGGCGAGGATCGCGGCGGCACGAAGCACGGCGAGAGGGCGTCGGGTCACGGGCACCTCCGGAAGGGTTCGCTCGGGGCGAGGCGGCCTCCCGAACGTCGGAGGGCCGCCGTGCGGCCGCAAGCGAGGGCCGCCGCGCGGCTGCGAGCCGAGGGACGGCCGTCGCACGCGCCGGGAGCCGGGGATATGTTGCGGGCCGGGCCGAACCCGTGACCGCCCCCGGCCCGTAGGGAGAGGTGGAGCCGGCGGCGGCCGCGCCGCCTTTCTTTCATCTGGACAGGGAGCCGCGACATGGACTTCACGGGCCTCGCCGAGCTGCTCGTGCCGCTGGTGTTCCTGGGGATCATCGGAGGGCTCATCGCCCTCCGGATGCTCCGCCCGTACGGCGACCGGATCCT
>CAYZLN010000236.1:0-1541 GCA_964479295.1 uncultured Gemmatimonadota bacterium | reverse complement strand
CCCCGCCGGGAGGGGGACCGTGCGCGTCGCCCTGATCCAACAGCACGCCGGCCCCGACCGGGACGAGAACCTCGATCGACTCCTGGAGGCCGCGCACCGGGCGGGCGAGGCCGGGGCCGAGCTGGCGGTCTTCGCCGAGCTCGCCCGCGACCCGTTCTTCCCCGCAGGGCCGGACCATCCCCGGGCCGCCGAGTGGGCCGAGCCGGTGCCGGGCCCCACCACGGAACGGATCTCCGAGGTGGCCCGGGAGCACGGCCTGGTCGTCGTCTTCAACCTCTACGAGGCGGCCGGGGACCGCCGCTACGACAGCTCGCCGGTCGTCGACGCCGACGGCGAGCTCCTGGGCGTCACCCGGATGGTCCACATCGCCGACTTCGAGGGGTTCCGCGAGAAGGCGTGGTACGACCCCGGCGATCGGGGCGCCCCCGTCTACGACACGGCCGCCGGGCGGGTGGGGGTGGCGATCTGCTACGACCGCCACTACCCGGAGTACATGCGGGCGCTGGGGGTGAAGGGCGCCGAGGTCGTGGCGATCCCGCAGGCCGGCGTGGTCGGCGAGTGGCCCGAGGGGCTCTACGAGGCGGAGGTGCGGACGGCGGCCTTCCAGAACGGCTACTTCGCCGCCCTCTGCAACCGGGTGGGGGCCGAGGGGGAGACGACCTTCGCCGGCGAGTCGTTCGTCGCCGACCCCGAGGGCCAGGTGGTCGCCCGCGGCGAGAAGCTCGTGGACGACCTTGTCGTGGCGGACGTCGACCTCGACCGGTGCCGGGGGAGCACCGCCCGGCGGCTCTTCTGGCGCGACCGTCGGCCGGAGCTCTACGCGGGGTGGCTGGAGGGAGGCGGCGCGGAGCCGGGGACGTGAGCGGGCGCCGGGGGAGGGGAGACGGGCCGGGGCGTCGGCTCCTGCCCGTGAGACACGGACTCGAACGAGGAGGAGACGTCATGACCGAGCGAGGAAGGAACCGGGCGCGACGGCCCGTCCGGAGGGCGGGGAGCTGGGGCGAGGCGGGCGGACGGACGGCGAGTCGCACGTCAGCCGGCCGGATCGCGGTGGCCGCGGCGACGGCGCTGCTGGCGTGGCCCCTCGCCGCCGTCGCCCAGCAGGGCGAGCCGGCCCCGGCCGCCGGCGACCGTCCGGCGGCGGAGCCCGCCGACGTGGAGAGCGTCGACGCCATCGTCACCGCGCTCTACGACGTGATCTCCGGCGCGAAGGGCGAGGAGCGGGACTGGGACCGCCTCCGGTCGCTGATGTATCCCGGGGCGATCTTCCTGCCGAACTATCCCGGGCAGAGCGGCGGCCCCCGGCCCATGACGGTGGAGGAGTTCATCGAGTTCGCGAAGGAGTCGATCCAGCAGCAGGGGTTCTACGAGAGCGAGGTCGACCGGACGGTCCAGCGCTACGGCCCGGTCGTCAACGTCTTCTCGACCTACGAGACGCGCCGCGCGCCGGACGAGGACCCCTCCGTGCACGGCATCAACTCCATCCAGCTCGTCCACGACGGCGAGCGCTGGTGGGTGGCCCACATCGCCTGGACCGACGT
>CAYZLN010000235.1:1922-3218 GCA_964479295.1 uncultured Gemmatimonadota bacterium | reverse complement strand
GTCGGGACGGTGACCCTGAACCGGCCCGACCGGCTCAACGCCTTCGTCGGCGACATGCGCGACCGGCTGGCCGACGCCCTCGAGGCCCTGGCGGCCGACGCCGGGGTCCGGGTGATCGTCGTCACCGGCGCCGGGCGCGCCTTCTGCGCCGGGGCCGACGTCGAATACCTCTCCGAGCTGGTCGAGGGGGAGCGGATGGAGGAGGCCCGGAGCCTCGTGGAGGCGGGCCGCCGGGTGGCGAAGGCCGTCGTCGGGGCGCCGAAGCCGGTCGTGGCGGCCCTCAACGGCCCCGCGGCGGGCGGCGGGGCCAACCTGGCGCTGGCCTGCGACCTCAGGGTGGCCTCCGAGCGGGCCGCCATCGGCCAGACCTTCAACCGCATCGGGCTCCACCCGGACTGGGGGGGCACCTATTTCCTCCCCCGGCTCGTGGGCCCGGCCAGGGCCGCAGAGCTCGTCTTCACCGCGGAGATGGTGGACGCGGAGGAGGCCGAGCGCATCGGGCTGGTGAACCGCGTCGTCCCCCACGAGCGCCTCGGGGAGGAGGTCGACGCGCTGGCGTCCCGGCTGGCCGAGAAGCCCCCCCTGCCCGTGCGGCGCGCCAAGGAAGGGCTCCGCCGCAGCCTGTCGTCCTCGCTGGACGAGATGCTCGACCACGAGCTGGAGGCGCAGATGGAGTGCTTCCGCTCGGACGACGCCCGGGAGGGGATCCGGGCCTTCCTCGAGAAGCGGGAGCCGGACTTCGGCGGATCCGGCTGACCGGACCCGCCCCCCGACCCCACGAGCGAGCGCGACCGACCACGCCGAGACCGGACGAGGTGACATGTCTGACGAGATCGAGATCCGGACGGCCACCCTCGACGACCTGGACGAGGTGGCGGCCCTCTGGGCGCACTACATTCGCAACAACCGGGAGAACCCGGCCTACCGCATGTCCCGCAGGGGCCTCGAGAAGCGGAAGGAGCTGTTCCGGGAGCACATCCGCGGCGAGGACTCCTGCGTCTTCGTGGCCGCCCGGGACGACGGCGGCCTGGACGGCATGGTCACGTGCTTCACCGAGGAGAACGAGCCCTACTTCCTGCCGCCGCGCTACGCCCGGATCCAGACGCCCTACGTGCGGCCCGACGCCCGCCGGAAGGGCAACCTGAAGAAGCTGCTCGCCGCGGCCTTCCGATGGGCGCGCAACGCCGAGCTCACCGAGGTCCGGCTCTTCACCCCGGCCAACGACGTCCTCGCCAACGCCATCGCCGAGGAGATGGGCTTCGAGGCCGTCGAGGTCGTCCGCCGGAAGCCGGTGGA
>CAYZLN010000235.1:0-1822 GCA_964479295.1 uncultured Gemmatimonadota bacterium | reverse complement strand
ACCCCCGACGGCCCGGTCTGCGTGCTGGGGGCCGGCACCATGGGCCACGGGATCGCCCAGGTGGCGGCCAT
Source organism: uncultured Gemmatimonadota bacterium (assembly GCA_964479295.1). Classification (GTDB taxonomy): domain Bacteria; phylum Gemmatimonadota; class Gemmatimonadetes; order Palauibacterales; family Palauibacteraceae; genus CAYVFM01. Next base: position 1,751 of record CAYZLN010000235.1, on the reverse strand, counting down.
GGCCGGCTACGAGACACGCCTCCACGACGTGGACGAGGACGCCCTGGCCTCGGGCGTCGAGGCCCTCCGGGCCAACCTGGAGAAGGGCGTGGAGCTGGAGAAGGTCGATCCGGCCACCCGGGACCGGGCCCTGGAGGCCCTCGCTCCGACCACGGACGCCGCCGAGGCGGCCCGGGGGGCGGGGATCGTCGTCGAGGCCGTCCCCGAGGACCTCGAGCTGAAGCGGGACGTCCTCGCCGACGCCACCGGCCGCGCGCAGGACGACGCCCTGCTGGGCACCAACACCTCCTCCCTCTCCATCACCGAGATCGCCTCGGGCCTGCCCGACCCCGGGCGGGTCGTGGGCGTCCACTTCTTCAACCCCGTCCACCTCATGGAGCTGGTCGAGGTGGTGCGGGGCGAGGCGACGCGGGAGGACGTCGTCGCCCGCGCCCTGGGCTTCGCCCGCGAGCTCGACAAGACGCCCATCCTGGTGGAGGACGCCCCGGGGTTCGCCACCTCCCGGCTCGGCGTCGCCCTGGGGCTCGAGGCGACGCGGATGGTCCAGGAGGGCGTGGCGTCGCCGGAGGACATCGACCGGGCGATGACCCTGGGCTACAACCACCCGATGGGGCCGTGCCGGCTCGGCGACCTGGTGGGGCACGACGTCCGGCTCGAGATCGCCCGCTACCTCCACAGCGAGCTCGGCGAGCGGTTCCGTCCCCCGGAGCTGCTCGAGCGCATGGTGGAGGAGGGCAGGCTCGGCAAGAAGGCCGGCGAGGGTTTCTACGAGTGGTGACCAACAGAGGAGAGCGACCATGTCCGACGTGCTGACGACCGAGAAGACGGACGGCCGGGTGGCCGTCCTGACCGTGAACCGGCCCGACAAGATGAACGCCCTCAACCGGGAGGTGCGGGGCGCGCTGTTCGACGCCCTGGACGGGCTCCGGGACGACGACGAGGTCCGGGCGCTGGTGATCACCGGCGCCGGCGAGAAGGCCTTCGTGGCGGGCGCCGACATCGGCGAGTTCAAGGACGCCGCGCCCGTCGACCAGTACCGGTCCATGCAGGAGGGGAACGTCTTCTCGGCCCTGGAGGCGTTCCCCAAGCCCGTCGTCGCCATGATCGACGGCTACTGCCTCGGCGGCGGCTGCGAGCTGGCCATGGCGTGCGACATCCGCCTGGCCTCCGAGGACGCCCGTCTCGGCCAGCCCGAGATCGACCTGGGGCTCATCCCCGGCGGCGGCGGCACCCAGCGGCTCCCGCGGCTGGTGGGCGAGGGCCGGGCGATGAAGCTCGTCCTGACGGGGGAGATGGTCTCCGGCGAGCGGGCCGCGGAGATCGGGCTGGTGGACGAGGTCGTCGCCCCCGACGAGCTGGAGGAGCGCACCCTGGAGCTGGCCCGGGACATAGCCTCGAAGAGCCCCGTCGCGCTGCAGGCGGCCAAGGAGTCGATCCTCGCCGCCCGGCGCACCTCGCTGGACGAGGGGCTCAAGTTCGAGCGCGGGTGGTTCTCCCTGCTCTTCTCCACCCGCGACAAGGCGGAGGGGATCGAGGCGTTCCTCGAGAAGCGCGACCCGGAGTTCGTCGGGGAGTAGCCCGGACCCTCCCCGGGCGCCGCGGGCCGGCGGTCGGGCGACAGCGTCCGGGCCGCCCCCGGCGCGCGACCGCGCCTACCGGACGGCGGCCCGCGTCCAGATCACGATCGCCGCCCGGGCGCACCCGGACGGCCCGCCCTTGAACTGAGCCGGGATCTGGGACGGCCCGGAGTA
>CAYZLN010000234.1:0-3234 GCA_964479295.1 uncultured Gemmatimonadota bacterium | reverse complement strand
TTGTCCCGGCCCATCCGCCGGCTCTCCCCCCCCGAGAGGAGGACGAAGGTGCTGCGGTCCCGGAGGCCCCGGTCGCCGGGCCGGCCGACGGCGCTCACCGGTACCGGAAGCCGTGCCGGGTGGCCGGACGGTCGAGCCGGAAGCCGGCGACCACCTCGCCGGCGGGCCACGGGCCCGTGCCGGCGGGCATGACCACCAGGGCGTTGGCCCGGCAGATGCCCACGAGCTTGGAGTGGTCGCGCACCGGCGCGAGCGACCCCGCCAGCGGCTCGTCGCCGTCGGCCACCGTGCACCACAGGAGGCGGGTCATGTCCGCCTCCTTCGGGTACCCTTCCTCGACCCGGACGCGCACGCGGCGGGGCATCACCCGGCGCCGGCCGGCGAGCCGGAGCAGCATCGGGCGGACGAGGGAGACGTAGGCCACGGCGTTGGCCGGCGGGGTGCCGGAGAGTCCGACGACGCGGACGTCCCGCCCCTCGGGGCCCTCCCCGGGGAGGGCGGCGGCGAAGACGGGCTTGCCGGGCTTGATCGCGACGCCGTCGAAGAGCTCGTCGACGCCGAGCCCGCGCCACACGTCCGGGACCAGGTCCCGGGGCCCCACCGAGACGCCCCCTGTGGTGAGGACGACGTCCGGCGACGCGGCGAGGGCCTCCTCCAGCTCGTCCGCGATGGCGGCCTCGCGGTCGGGGGCGGTGCCCACGTGCACGGTCCGGGCGCCGGCGGCCCGGACGGCGGCGGCCAGCGAGACGCTGTTGCTGTCGTGGATCTGGCCCGGGGCCCGGGGCTCGCCCACCGGCACGATCTCGTCGCCGGTGCTGATCACCGCCACCCGGGGACGGCGGCGGACGCGGACCCGCTCCGTCCCCGTCGCCGCCAGCGCCGCCACGTGCCTCGCGTCGGCGACCCGGCCCTCCCCGAGGAGCACGGCGCCGGCCTCCACGTCCTCGCCCGGGGGCGCGACGTTGGTGCCCTTCGCGCCGGGCCCCAGCGGACGACGGACCTCGATGCGCGGCTCGTCCGGCCCGTCCCCCGGCTCCCGGCGCCGGGTCCACTCGTAGGGCACCACGCCGTCGGCGGGCCCGGGGAGCGGGGTCCCGGTGGTGATCTCCCAGGCCTCGCCCGGCCCGGGTCCGCCGTCCGCCGTCCGGCCGGCCGCGACCTTCCCGGTCACACGGAGCTCCACGGCCTCGTCCGGGGAGGCGTCCGCCACGTCCTCCACCCGGACCGCGTAGCCGTCCATCATGGCCCGCCGGAAGTCGGGCACGGGCGTGTCCGCCGTCACGTCCCGGGCCGCCACCCGGCCGGGGACGTCGGCGAGGGGGACCTCTTCGCCGGGAACCGGCTCCGTCGCCTCCTGCAGCCGGTCGAAGGCGTCCTGGATCCCGATCACGGGCGGCCGGTCACGTCTTCGCCGTGGCCGCCATCTCGGAGGCCAGCTCCCGGGTGGCCTCCAGGAACGTCGAGACGTCTTCTCCGGTGGTGAACCAGCCGGGGCTCGCGCGGATCGCCCCCGACGGCTCGCGGTCGAGCGTGCCGAGCCAGCGGTGGGCCCACGGCGCGCAGTGCAGGCCCGCCCGGACGGCGACGTCGTACCGGCGGTCGTAGAGGAAGGCGGCCTCGACCGGGTCGGCCCGGCCCAGGTTGAACGCCGTCACCGCCACGGTGTCGTCGTCCCCGGCCGGCGGGCCGTACACCTCCACCCCGTCGATCGCCCGCAGGCCCTCCACCATCCGATCCCGGAGCCGGCCCTCCCGGCGCCGCACCGCCGCCGGCCCCGTCTCCTCGAGGAAGCGGAGCCCCTCGGCCAGGGCCACGAGCCCGGGGGTGTTCGGGGTGCCGGCCTCGAGCCTCTCGGGCATCTCCGTCGGCTGCCGCGCCTCGTGGGAGCGGGTGCCCGTGCCGCCGGGCATCAGCGGCGGGAGATCGACCCGGGGCCCGACCCAGAGCGCCCCCGTCCCCTGGAGCCCGAAGAGGCCCTTGTGCCCGGCGACGGCCAGCAGGTCCACGTCCCACGCCCGCACCGGGAGGTCCACGACGCCGGCGGTCTGGGCCGCGTCCACCAGCACCGCCACGTCCTCGCCCGCCACGCGGCGGACGGCCCGCACGACCTCCGGGACGGGCTGGACGGTGCCCAGCAGGTTGGAGCCGTGGTTGACCGCCACGAGCCGGGTCTCCGGCCCGACGGCCTCGGCCATCTCGCCGGGACGCACCCGGCCGTCCTCGCCGGGGGCCACGGCCGTCACCTCGATCCCACGGGCCTCCCGGAGGCCCGAGAGGGGCCGGAGCACGGAGTTGTGCTCGAGGAGGGTGGTGACGACGTGGTCGCCCGGGCCGAGGACGCCCCGGAGCGCCAGGTTGAGTGCGTGGGTGGCGCTCGAGGTGAGCACCACCCGGGAGGGGTCGTCGACGCCCAGGAGGTCGGCGAGGCGGACCCGCGCCTCCCGGACCCGCCGCCCCGCCCGCCGGGCCGGGCCGTGGTTGGAGCGGCCCGGGTTGGCGCCGTTCTCGGCGACCCAGGACCGGGCCGTCTCCACGACGGCCTCGGGCTTGGGCCAGGAGGACGCGGCGTTGTCCAGGTAGATCACTCGCCGGCCTCCTCGGTCGAGGGGAGGGGCTCGGTGGAGAGCGGGTGCACCTCCCGGGCCTGGGGTCCCTTCTCCCCCTCCTCCTCGAGGAACCGCACCGGCGTCTGGACGTGGAGGTCGTCCAGCTCGACGCCGCCCACCAGGGTGTCCTCGTGGAAGTAGACGTCCCGGCCGTCGGGCGTCCGGATGAAGCCGTAGCCCTCCTCGGGGACCCGCCGCGCCACCTTCCCGAAGCGCGGCGAGCCGCTGCCCTTCCGTCGCCCGCTGCGGACCTGCTCCGCGTGCTGGTCGAGCTGCCGGCGCATGGAGGCGAAGGCGTCGCTGATGGCCGTCTCGAGGTTGGTGTGCGCCTCCTCGTCGCCCGGGTCGCGGCTCACCACCAGCTCCTTCTGCGGGACGGAGAGCCGGATGCCCACGTGGTACTGCCGCCCGCGGTCGGAGTGCTTGTGGGGCTGCTCCACGACGACCCGGCACCCGACGATGCGGTCGTAGACCCGCTCCAGCTTGGCGATCTCGTCGAGGATCTTCTCCTTGTGGCGCTCGGCCGCGTCGACGTCGCGGAAGCTGATCTCCGGGGGGATCTCCATCGGTGCCCTCCCTCGGCTGTGTGTGTCGGTGTCGCTGGGGGCGCGACCCCGTCGCCGGCCCG
>CAYZLN010000233.1:0-3235 GCA_964479295.1 uncultured Gemmatimonadota bacterium | reverse complement strand
CGGCAGCTCCTACCGCGTCACCGTCACCAAGGACTACCTGGTCTTCAGCGCGGGCCACTTCATCACGTACGACGACGGCGGGGCGTGCGAGCCGCTGCACGGCCACAACTACCGCACGAGCGCGACCCTGTGGGGCGACGTCACCGACGACGCCTACGTCTACGACTTCATCGCCCTGAAGGACGCCATGCGGGAGCTGGTCGACGAGCTCGACCACGCCATGCTGCTGCCCCGCGACAACCCCGAGCTCGAGCTGGAGCGCCGGGAGGACGAGGTCGAGGTCCGCTACGGCGACCGACGCTACGTCTTCCCGGCGGCCGACGTCGTCGTCCTCCCCGTGCCCAACACGACGGCCGAGATGCTCGCCGACCACCTCCTGGGCCGGCTGGCCGACCGCCTCCGGGCCGACGGCGCCGACGGCGTCCGGGAGGCGGAGGTGGAGGTCGAGGAGTCGTTCGGCCAGGCCGCCCGGGCCCGCCGGTCGCTGTGAGCGGCCGGCTGGACGGCCGTCCGGCAGTCGTCACCGGCGCCAGCGGCGGCATCGGCCGCGCGGTGGCCGTCCGCCTGGGCCGCGAGGGGGCGCGGGTGGCCGCCGTCTACCACAGCTCCGCGGACGCGGCCCAGGAGACGGCCGACGAGGTCCGGGCCGCGGGCGGCGACGCGGAGGTCGTCCGGGGCGACGTCTCCACGCTCCCGGGGGCGGAGGACCTCGTCGAGGAGGCCGTCGCGGCCGTCGGCACCCCTCGGATCTGGGTCAACGTGGCCGGCGCGGACATCCTCACCGGCCCGGGCGGTCGCCTCGGCCCCGGGGAGAAGGCCGACCGCGTGCTCTCGGTCGACCTGCGCGGGACCGTCCACTGCTCCCGCCTGGCCGGCGCCGCGATGAAGGAGGCCGGCCGCGGCGCGGTCGTGAACATCTCCTGGGACCAGGTGCACCGCGGCATGCGCACCGGGAACACCGACGGCCAGATGTACGCCGCCGCCAAGGGCGGCGTGGCGGCCTTCAGCCGGTCGCTGGCCCGGAGCCTGGCCCCCGAGGTCCGGGTGAACGTCGTGGCGCCGGGGTGGATCGAGACCGCCTTCGCCCGGGAGGAGATGCCGGAGGACGCCTACCGCGAGGTGGTGGAGGAGACGCCGCTGGGCCGCTTCGGCCGCCCCGACGACGTGGCCGGCGCCGTCCTCTGGCTCGCCTCCGACGACGCCTCTTTCGTCACCGGGCAGACCCTGGTCGTCAACGGCGGCTACGCGATGTGACCCCCCGCAAGGTCCTCTTCGTCACCGGCAAGTTCGCCGAGCCCTCCCTGCGGCGGACCGTGGAGGGGATGGACGCCGGCTTCGAGACGGAGGTGGCGGTGATGAAGATCACCGTCGCCGCCCTCATGACGCCGGACTGGATCGCCAAGTTCCTGGAGCCCCCCGAGGGGGTCGACCTGATCCTCCTGCCCGGCCTCTGCCGGGGCGACGTCGATCCCCTCGAGGAGGCCACCGGGACGCCCGTGGAGAAGGGCCCGGACGACCTCCGCCGGATCCCCGAGCATTTCGGACTGGCCGAGGACCGCCGCGAGTACGGCGCCCACGACATCGAGATCGTCGCGGAGGTGAACAACGCGGCGGAGCGCGAGCCGGACGACGTCCTTCGGGAGGCCCGGCACTACCGGGACTCCGGCGCCGACCTCATCGACGTCGGCTGCACCCCCGGACGGGAGTTCCCCGGCCTCGGCGACCTGGTGGGCCGGCTCCGGGACGAGGGGATGCGGGTCAGCGTGGACAGCTTCGACGAGGACGAGATCCGCGAGGGCGTGGAGGCCGGCGCCGAGCTGGTGCTGAGCGTCAACAGCCGGAACCTGGAGGTGGCCCGGGACCTGGACGCCACCGTGGTGGCCATCCCGGACTTCGACGGGCCGCTGGCGTCGCTGGAGCCCACCCTCGAGCGGCTCGAGGCGTGGGGGACCCCGTACGTCGTCGACGCCGTGATCGACCCGATCGGATTCGGCTTCGCCGAGTCCCTCGGCCGCTTCGTCGAGGCCCGGGAGCGCTGGCCCGAGGCCGAGATGCTGATGGGCATCGGCAACCTCACCGAGCTCACCGACGCCGACACCACCGGCGTCAACGCCCTGCTGGTGGGCTTCTGCCAGGAGCTCGGCATCCGGCACGTCCTGACCACCGAGGTGATCCCCTGGGCCCGGGGCGCGGTCCGGGAGGTGGACGTGGCCCGCCGCCTCATGCACTTCGCCGTCGAGGAGGGGCGGCTCCCGAAGCACCTGGACGACCGCCTGCTCACCGTGAAGGACGCCGACCCCATCTGGCGGTCCGAGGAGGAGCTCCGGGAGCTCCAGGAGGAGATCACCGACCCGAACTTCCGGATCTTCACCGACGACGAGACGATCTACGTCTTCAACCGCGACCTCTTCGTCACCGGCCGGGACATCCAGGAGATCTTCGAGCAGCTCGGCGTGGAGGAGGCCTCGCACGCCTTCTACCTGGGCAAGGAGCTCCAGAAGGCGCGTCACGCCGTGTACCTGGGGAAGACCTACCGCCAGGAAGGGGAGCTCGACTTCGGCTACCTCAGCCTGCCCGAGGAGGAGCTGAGGGAGACCGAGCTCACCTACTCCAGCCGGAAGTCGCGCGCCGCGGACGGGCGCGATTCCGCCCCGGACGCCGGGGGCGAGGAGGAGTGACATGATCATCGAGAGCGTCTTCACGACCCGCGACGGCGACGGGAACCTGAACTTCTCCCCCATGGGCGTGGTCTGGGGCGAGGAGGAGATCGTGGTGAAGCCCTACAAGACCACGACGACCTACCCCAACCTCGTCGAGACCCGGGCGGGCGTCGTGAACATCGTCGACGACGTCCGGTTCTTCGCCCGCGGGGCCATCGGGAAGCCCACCTTCCCCTGGTTCCCCGCCCGCGAGGTGGACGGGGCCGTCCTGGAGGACGCCTGCTCGTGGCGCGAGCTGGAGGTCGTCGAGATCGACGACTCCGGCGAGCGGGCCCGCATCCGGACCCGGGTCGTCCACCGCGAGGCCCGGCGGGAGTTCGTCGGCTTCAACCGGGCCCGGGCCGCGGTGATCGAGGCGGCCGTGCTCGCGACGCGGACCGAGTTCCTCCCGATGGAGAAGATCCTGGGCGACTTCGATCGCCTCGCAACCATCGTGGACAAGACGGGCGGACCGACCGAGCACGAGGCCTTCGACCTCCTGGCCGACTACGTCGACGCCGAGGCCGAGCGGCTGG
>CAYZLN010000232.1:0-3238 GCA_964479295.1 uncultured Gemmatimonadota bacterium | reverse complement strand
CCGTCGCCCGACGGGGCCGAGCCCCCGCCGGCGTCCCCGCGGCCGGCCGCGGCCGCCTCCTCTTCGCCCGTCCCTTCCCGCTCGGAAGCCGCGGCGTCGGCGGCGGGCGCCTCGCCCGGCTCTTCCTCCTCCGGCGCCCCGTCCCCGTCGCCGCCGGCCGCCTCCGTCGGCGCTTCCGCCTCCTCCAGGACGTCGGAGACGTCCTCGTCGGGCTCGCCGATGACGCCGATGAGGGTGCCCACCGGCACCGTCTCGCCCTCCTCGACCACGATCCTCCGCAGCACGCCGGCGCCCATGGCCTCGACGTCCATGTTGGCCTTGTCGGTCTCGATCTCGGCGACGACGTCGCCCTGCGCGACCTCGTCCCCCTCGTCGAGCTTCCACTCCACCAGCCGCCCCTCCTCCATGGTGGGGCTGAGCTGGGCCATCACGACCTTGGACGCCATGGGCTCCCTGCGCTCGCTCCCGTCGATGTCGTCAGTCGATGTAGCAGACGTCCTCCACGGCGCGGACCACGTTCTCCGCGTCGGGGAAGACGATCTTCTCGAGGTTCCGCGCGTAGTGCATCGGCACGTCCAGGCCCGCGACGCGTCGCACGGGGGCGTCCAGCCAGTCGAAGGCCTCGCGCTGGACGTCGTCGGCCACCTGGGCGCCGATCCCGCAGGTGGGCCACCCCTCCTCGACCACCACGGCCCGGTTGGTCTTCTTCACCGACGCCACGACGGCGTCGGTGTCCATGGGCCGGAGGGTGCGCAGGTCCAGCACCTCGACGTCGAGGCCGTGCTTCTCCTCCAGCGTCGCGGCCGCCTCGAGCGCCTGGTGCACCATCTTCGAGTGGCACACCACGGTGGCGTCCTCCCCCTCCCGCTTCACGTCGGCCTCGCCGATGGGGACCGTGTACTCCTCCTCCGGCACCTCGTCCTCGAGGTTGTAGAGCAGCTCGCCCTCGACGATCAGCACCGGGTCGTCGTCCCGCACGGCCGACTTGAAGAGGCCCTTGGCGTCGTAGGCGGTGGCCGGGGCCACGACCTTGAGGCCGGGGACGTAGGCGTACTGCGGATCGGGGACGTTGGAGTGCTGGGAGGCGAGCTGCAGCGCCGCCCCGCCGGGCCCGCGGAAGACGACGGGGACGTCGTACTGGCCGCCCGACATCTGGTGCATCTTGGCCGCCGAGTTCACGATCTGGTCCATCGCCAGGTAGGCGAAGTTCCAGGTCATGAACTCCACCACCGGCCGCAGGCCGGCCATGGCCGCGCCCACGCCCAGCCCCGCGAAGCCGTTCTCGGCGATGGGCGTGTCCCGCACCCGCCACTCGTCCCCGTCGAAGTGGTCGAGCAGGCCCTTCGAGACCTTGTAGGCGCCGTCGTACTCGCCCACCTCCTCGCCGAGGAGGAAGACGGACTCGTCCCGCTCCATCTCCTCGCGATGGGCGTCGTTCAGCGCCTGCCGGTAGGTGATCTCGGGCATCGGCTACTCCAGCTCCGGGCGCCAGCCGTCCCGGCGGTCGATGGCGTCCGGGTACTCGTCGGCGTAGACGTCCTCGTAGACGGCCGACGGGTCGGGCCGGGGGCTCCCGGAGGCGAACTCGGCCGCCGCCTCGACCTCCTCGATCACCGCGTCGTCCATCTCCTCGTACTCCTCGGCGGTGATCACGCCGGCGTCGACGAGGCGCTGCCGGAAGGTCAGGATGGGGTCGTCGTCGCGGAACCCCTCGACCTCCTCGCGGGAGCGGTAGGTGCCGTGCGCGGGGTCGGCCATCGAGTGGCCCATGTAGCGGTAACAGCGGGCCTCGACGAAGACGGGCCGCCGCTCCTCCCGGGCCGTCTCCACCGCCTCCTCGGCGGCCTCGCGGACGGCCATCAGGTCCATTCCGTCGACGTCCATGGCCTCCATGCCCTCGTAGGCGCAGGCGCGGTCGACGAGGTCCTCCACCGCCGCCACCCTCTCGATGTCGGTGCCCATGCCGTAGCTGTTGTTCTCGCAGACGTAGACCACCGGCAGGCCCCACTTGGCGGCCATGTTGAGGCCCTCGTGGAAGGCCCCGATGTTCACGACCGAGTCGCCGAAGAGGCAGAGGCAGACGGCGTCTTCCTCCCGGTAGCGGATGGCGTAGCCGACCCCGGCCGCGATGGGCACGTGCTGGCCGACGATGGCGTGGCCGCCCATGAAGTTCCGGTCGCGGTCGAAGAGGTGCATGGAGCCGCCCTTGCCCTTCGAGCAGCCGTCGACCCGGCCGTACAGCTCGGCCATGACGGTCTCGGCGCTCATCCCGCGGGTCAGGGCCTGGACGTGGTCGCGGTAGGCGGCGACGACGTAGTCGTCCTCGCCGAGCAGGGGGATGGTGCCGGCGGCCACCGCCTCCTGGCCCATGTAGAGGTGGCAGAAGCCGCCGATCTCGCCCATCTGGTAGGCCTCGGCCGCCTTCTCCTCGAAGCGGCGGCCCAGCATCATCAGCCGCAGCAGCTCCTTCAGCTCGGCGTCGTCCAGGCCGAGCAGCTCCTCCGGCTTCCTCTCGTCCTCGGTGGTGGGCATGGTGGGGGTCGCCGCCGGCTCAGGCCGACGCCTTGAGCTTGAGCTCCTCGACCTGCTCGCGGGCGTGGTAGCTGCTCCGGACCAGGGGGCCGCTCTCGACGTGGAGGAAGCCGAGCTCCTCGCCGTACTCCTTCCAGCGGTCGAACTCCTCGGGCGTCACGTAGCGGTCGATGGGGAGGTGGTCCTCGGAGGGCCGGAGGTACTGGCCCAGGGTGAGGATCTGGATGCCCGCCTCGAGGGCGTCGTCCATGAAGGCCCGGACGTCGTCCGCCGTCTCGCCCAGCCCCAGCATGATCCCCGTCTTCACCAGCACGTCGTCGTCGAAGCCCCGGGCCGCCTCCAGCACCCGCAGCGACCGCCCGTAGCGGCCGCCGGGGCGGGCCGTCTCGTGGAGGCGCTCCACCGTCTCCATGTTGTGGTTGAAGATGGCGGGCTTCGCCTCGACCACGGTCCGGACCGCCTCCTCGTCGCCCTGGAAGTCGGGCGTGAGCACCTCGATGGAGCAGCCCGGGAGGCGGGCGCGGATCTCCCGGATCGTGTCGGCGAAGATCCGGGCGCCGCCGTCCGGGAGGTCGTCCCGGTCGACGCTGGTGATGACGCAGTGGTTGAGGTCGAGCGTCTCGATGGCGTCGGCCACCCGCCGGGGCTCGTCGAGGTCGAGCTCCTGGGGGCGGCCGTGGCCGATGGCGCAGTAGGGGCAGTTCCG